>JACCZL010000996.1 GCA_013695975.1 Chloroflexota bacterium | reverse complement strand
GAGCCCGAACGTGTACCGGTGGCGGGTCGGGAGGTCGCTGACATCCAGCATCGTCGTGCCGGAGTACGGCATCGGGTACCTCGTGCCCGCCGCCAGGAAGCGGTCGGCGATGCCGCGCTGGTCGAGGATCTCGATCGTGCGCGAGTGGAACCCTCCCGCGCGTGAGCCCGCCAGTTCAGACGTCGGACGCCGCTCGACGATCATGACGTCGACCCCGGCCAACCTCAGCTCGCCGGCCAGCATCATCCCCACGGGGCCGGCTCCGACAACGATCACCTCAACCATCAAGACTCCTTGTGTCCCTCACCGATTTGCGGCACGGCCGAGAAGTTTGAGGCACGCCGGGGGTCTTGCCGCAAGCCCCCCAGCGCGCTGTATGTTGAGAGTGGAAGGGAGCGGGGTACTCTCCTTTTCCCCTGATCGTGCCCGCCGCCGACCCGACTGCCTGTACGCCGACCGCGGCTACGACCACGACCAGTACCGGCGGCTCATCCGCGCCAAAGGCGTCAAGCACCGCATCGGCCGACGCGGCGTCGAACACGGCTCTGGCCTAGGCAAACACCGCTACGTCGTCGAACGCACCATCGCGCTGCTGCACTGGTGCCGCCGCCTGCGCATCCGCTGGGAGATCCGCGACGACATCCACGAAGCCTTCCTCAGCCTTGCCGCCGCCATCATCTGCTGGCGACGACTCACCCGCTGATTCTGTTAGGAGCTCTTAGCCCCCCGTCTGGCTTCGCGTCGAGAGGGAGACGCCGGCCAGGACCAGCAGGCCGCCGAGGAGCTGGGCCGGGACGAGGGCCTCGCCGAGGAAGAGCGTCCCGCAGAGGACGCCGACGACCGGGGTCAGGTTGACGAAGCTGGCGGTTTGGCTGGCCCGAAGGAAACGCAGGGCGCGATTGTAGAGCAGGTAACCGACCGCGCCGCAGCCGACCCCGAGGTAGAGGACCTGGAGCCAGGCGACCTGGGAGAGGGGACCCGGCGGCTGGACCACCAGGTCGTAGGTCGCGGCGGGGACGAGCATCAGCGTGCCGGCCAGGGTGCTGTAGGCGGTCACGGCGACCTGGTCGGCGTGTCGGAGGCGGCGAGCGAGGACCGTGTACGTCGACCAGCAGAGGACGGCGACCAGGATCAGGAGGTTGCCGAGGAGTGGGTTCGGGGCGTCCTCGCGGCGCTCGCCGGCCAGGACGACAACCGCGACGCCGACGGCCGAGACGGCGATGCCGACGGTGTGGACGCGGCCGATGCGCTCGCCGAGGATCAGGGTCGCCAGCACGGCGGTACACGCCGGCACCGAGCCCTGGAGGAGCGCTCCGGCCGTGGCGGTGGTGTACACGAGGCCAAGGTTGATGCAGAGGGAGAAGACGGCCACGCCGGTCAGCCCGAGCAGTCCGAGCGCCCCCACTGGGGGCGGCTTGGCCAGTAGGGCGGGTCCTCCCCGGAGTTGGGCCAGCGGCAAGAGGATGGCGCAGGCGACCCCAAAGCGCAGCAGGGCGAACAGCCACGGCGGGACCTCGGCGATGGCCGACTTGGTGACGGCGTAGGTGCTGCCCCACATGGTCATCACGAGGACGAGACCGGCGATAGCCCGGGCGCGCGGGGACATGCGACAGATGATACGGGTCAGTCGGCATTTCCCCGAGCAGGGGCGACGGGTGTAGCATCACGGGGACGGAATATCGGAGGGAGGATGGCAGGGTTCAGACTGGCGACGATCGAGCAGCGAGGGCAGGAGCGCTCCGCTCTGGTGGTCGACGAGCGGCTTTTCCCGCTGGCCGACCTCGCGCCCGAGCGGCCAGAGCTGCAGGGCGGGCTCTTCGCCCTGCTCGGGCAGTGGGACGAGGTCTGGCCGACCCTGCAGTCGCTGGCCGAACGAGCAGACCCGCGTCGGGGTGGGTCTGGGCCGGACGCACGATCGGTCCGCCTGCTGACGCCGATCCGCTACCCGCGGGCTGTCTACACGACGGTATTCAACTACTACGACTTCGCCGCCGACGTCGGCGGCCCGAGGCCCGACAAGTCCCAGCTCCGCCCCTACATCTGTACGAAGCTCCCGAACTGCGTGATCGGGCCCGACGAGGCGATCGTCCTGCCCCACCACACCCAGCGGGTCGACTGGGGGGTCGAGCTCGGGGTCGTGATCGGCCGACGCTGCTATGGCGCCTTTGCGCGAGACGCGCTCGACTACGTTGCTGGGTACACGATCGTCAACAATCTCTCGGCGCGCGATGGCCCCCGCCAGGACTGGCCCCGGCTCGGCTACGATTGGCTGCTCAGCCAGGGCTTCGACACCTCGGCCCCGATCGGCCCGTACCTCCTGCCCAAGGCGTTTGTGTCCGATCCGCATCGCCTCCGACTCCGGCTCAGCCGCAACGGCGAGCTGATCCAGGACGGCTCGACGGCGACGATGGTCTTTAGCATCGCGGAGCAGATCGAGTTTCTCAGCTCGTTCGTGACCCTCCAGCCGGGCGACGTGGTCGCGACCGGGACGCCCGCCGGCGTGGGCTGGCAGCGCGGGGTCTTCCTGCGGCCGGGCGACGAGCTGGTCTGCGAGATCGAGGGAATCGGGACGCTCCGCAACCCCGTCGTCGGTCCGCTGATGCTGGCGCCGCCCTACGGCGGATCGGCGTACGCGTGACGCGCGCCTCGCTCCTGCCACTGGCGGTGTTCGCGCTGGCGTCGGTGGTCCTCGTCCAGCGGGCCGCGCAGGCCAACTACAACGTGGACGAGGGCCAGCATATCGCGACGGCCGGCTACTTCGAGGTCGTCTTCCTGGACCGCGACTTCGGCGGGCCGGCCTGGGAAGAGAGTTACTGGACGCTGACCCAGCCGTCGGTCCCGCGCTACATCCTGGGAGCGGCAATCTGGCTGAGCGGGAACCCGATCCCCCGCCTCGATCCGAGCCATCGGGTCCAGGAGGTGCGCGGCCCCGACCGCGAGCGGTTCTGGGACCCGCGCACCTATCAGGACGAGCGCCGCCTCGCCGAGGAGCGGCGGGTCGAGCGGCCGCGCTCGTCGCAGCTCCTGGCGGCCAGGGTCCCGATGGCGCTGCTCGGGGCCGGGGCGGTCGCGCTGCTGTTCCTGGTCGGGCGGGTCCTCGGGGGTCCGTTGGCCGGCCTCGTCGCCTCGCTCGGCCTGCTCCTGGCGCCGCTCACCCTCGCGCTCGTCCCGCGCGCCCACGCCGAGGCGCCCCTGCTC
>JACCZL010000987.1 GCA_013695975.1 Chloroflexota bacterium | reverse complement strand
CCCCCGACCTTGGGGGGGTCAGGGGGGCGGTCCCGGAGTCGGCGCGCTTCCGCCTTGTGCTCCAGGCGGAGCGTCGTCAACGCGCGCAGGAGGGTCGGGAAGACGCCCAGCTCGTCCGAGCGCGGCGCGATCCCGTAGGTCAGCATAATGTTCGGGTAGAGCGAGGCGACATCGGCCTTGACGACGTTCTGGACGACGCCGCTGGTGAACAGCTCGGTCCGCGCCCCCGCGTAGGTCCCGCTGGCCGCGCGGCCTTTCGGGAGGGCTTGCCCCCGGCTCAGGTAGGCCCGCACCAGCAGCGGCTCGATCAGTCCCTGGCCGGTCCCGGAGGTGGCGATCCGCTCGTAGGGCTTGGGCACCATCTGGGCCAGGGCAAACGACGTCTTGAGGAGCAGCCGCGACAGCTCGGCGACCTCCAGGACGTCGTCCATGGCGTAGCGGCGGACCCGCTCGGGGTCCGATCGGAACGTCTCCCAGATCTCGGGGCCGGGCACGTACTCGCGGGCGTCGCTGGCGACGCCGAAGTAGCGGGCCGCCTCCTTGAGGCCGTGCTGGCGCATGTCGCGGACAATCGCCCCGTAGCGACGGACCGCGTGGAGGGTGTCGACGATCTCGCGGCCGCCGACCGTCCAGCGAGTGAAGCTGTCGCTCCGCTCGCCGATCTTGAGGCTGTCCGGGTGGCTCGTCAGCTCGCCGCCATCCCGCCCGAGGCGGAGCGGGACCCCCAGCGCCGCCGCGCGCTTGACCAGGAACGGGATGTCGAACTCGAAGATGTTGTGGTTCTCGAAGATGTCCGGGTCGCGCTCGCGGACGACCTCGACGAAGCACTCGAGCAGCTCGCGCTCGGTTTGCTCGGCGGTGTCGAGGAGGAGTCGGAAGCCATCGCTGTCGGCGACGGCGATCATGAAGATCTGGTCTGTGTTGGGGTCGAGTCCGGTCGTCTCGAGGTCGAACTGCATCCGACGTGGGTCGTCGAACGCCATCCCCTTGAAATAGGTGCGGCCGGTCAGGGCGAGGTACTGCTCGGCCGGCGAGCGCGAGTAGACCGAGCCGCGCAGGTCCCCGACCGTCCTAACCTGCTCGCCGCGACGCCGTCGGACCGCGACGATCCGCCCCTCGACCTCGGCCAGGCGGGTCGTCAGCGCCAGGTAACGGTAGACGCCCTGGCCTTCCAGCTCGACCAGCCCCAGCCCCGACTCGAGCCGGGGCACCCCCTCGCGCAAGGCGGCGGGATCGATCCGCTCTGACTCCTGCCCGTCGAGCACCTCCAGATCGGTCAGGAAGAACCAGTTCGGGAAACGGACCTCTTCGTACACAAGGGCGCGCCCATCGCGCCGCCAGACCCGCGCCAGCCCATTCCGTCCCGCACTGACTGAGACGATGCCGGGCGTCGGGTCGCGCCCGAAAAGGAGGGCGGCCGGATCCTCATGGAGGGTCGGTGTGTCCGATGCCACCTGCGCCGCGAGTCCGCTCACTGGCGCTGACTATAGCGGATAAGCAGAGAGAGGAGAGTGGGTTCGTCCACTCTCCTCTCTCGTCTCGCTTACCCCTCGAGGTACTCGGCCAGGCGGGCGCGGATGTCGCTGCGGCGGAGCTTGCGGAGGGCTTCGGCCTCGATCTGGCGGACCCGCTCGCGGCTGATCCCCAGCTCCTGGCCGATGTCGCCCAGGGCCTGGGCCTCGCCACCGCCCAGGCCGAAGCGCAGCCGCAGCACGGCCCGCTCCCGCTCGGTCAGCGCCTCGCCGAGGGCGTGGTCCAGCCGACGCGCCAGGTCTGCCCGCTCGGCCGCCGCCTCGAGGTCGATCGCCTCCGCGTCGGGCACCAGGTCGCCAACCGCCGTCTCACCGTCCTCGCCGACCGGCGTCTCAAGCGAGATCGGCAGCTTGGCCGCCCGCAGGGTCTCCTCGATCCGCGCAACCGGCAGCTCCAGGTGCTCGGCCACCTCGCGCAGGGCCGGCTCCCGTCCCAGCTGGCTCGACAGCTCACGCTGGGCCTTGGCGATGCTCGACAGGAACTCCCCGACGTGGACCGGCAGCCGGATCGTCCGGGCCTGCTCAGCCACGGCGCGGCTGACCGACTGGCGGATCCACCAGTACGCGTAGGTGCTGAAGCGGAACCCCTTGCGCCAGTCGTACTTGTCGACCGCCCGATCGAGACCCAGGTTGCCCTCCTGGACCAGGTCCAGAAATGGCAGCCCACGCCCGATGTACTTGCGGGCGACCGAAACGACCAGCCGGAGGTTGCACTCGACCAGCCGCCGGCGTACCCAGGCGCCGCGAGTGACCTGCTCCTGGAGATCGCGCCGGCGCTCCGGCGTCAGGCTGTCGTCGGCCCGCTCGAGCTCCTCGCGGGCGGCCCGCCCGGCCTCGTTGGCCTGGGCGTACTCGACCTCCTCGCGTGGGGTCAGGAGCGGATTGCGCGCCACTTCGCGGAGGTACAGCGCGGCCGCGCTGAGATCCTCGGGGGTCTCGCTCAGGGTCTCGTCGGCGGTCAGCTCCGGGGTAGCAGCAATCTCCGCCTCAGTTGCCTCGGCGGCGAGTTGCAGATCAATGTCGTAGTCTAGATTGATAGCCATCTCGTTCCTCTCTGTTCCGTTCGGGACGGGCGCGAAAAGGCCGCTCACCAGATTGAACGTGAGCGGCCGTGCAAATGGGTGATGCCGGAGAGGTCAGCGTGTTAATGCCTGCCTCCGCGCCTCACCATTGGCCGCCTGTGCTGCTCTCCATCGAGCATAAACCCAGCAACCGCCACGTACACACCTTCGATTGGATGGTACCCTCGCGAGCCGATCCCCCCACTCGCCTTCCCATCTTACTGACGCCCATGGAGCCAGTCAAGTTCCATTTCCATCTCGCGCGCCAGCAGGGACCGATACGCCCTTCCCGCTTCCTGTTTCCTTTTCCAACGAGTGAAACAAGAAAAGGTGTCGGATAATTCCCGGGGCTCACCTATCCCCAGCCCTTCTCTCTAGAGAGAAGGGGGGACCTGCGCCCGGTTGCTTTCCCGTCCCTTCAGGGAGGGGGGCTGCGGGGGTCGGTGAGGCTCCGACGCCTCCCGACGCCGCAGGATGCCCGCCTCGTCGCGGGCAAAGGCGACGACCACCAGGAGCGTCGCTACGGCGAGCGCCATGGTCAGCGCGAAGACCGGAGATAGGGCATCGCCGAGGGCCAGCCGCAGGGTCAGGAGCACCTCGGGGGGCAGGCCGGCCCCGACCGCCGGGTCGAGCACCGCGCTGGTGGGTACGCCCTCGGCCACGGTCGCGGTCAGGCGCGCCTGCAGGCCCACCTGGAGGACCGCCCCGAGCAGGGCCACCCCGATCGTGCCGCCGAGGCTGCGGAAGAGCTGAGTCGACGAGGTCGCCACGCCGCGGACGTTCCACGGCACCGCCTCCTGTACGGCCATCACGAAGGCGGCGATCGTCGGGCCGAATCCCAGCCCCATCAGCACGACACCGAAGAACAAGAGCAGCTTCGGCGAGTCTGGGCCCAGAAAGGCGAGGACCGATGCCCCGAGCGCGACGAGCGCCGAGGCCCCGATCGCGGTCACCCGAAAGCCGAAGCGAAGCAGCAGGCGTGGTCCGAAGACGGAGCTGCTCGCCCAGGCCAGCAGCATCGGGGTGAGGACCGCGCCGGCGCCGGCGGCGTCCTCACCGCGGACCCCCTGGACGTAGAGGGGGACGTAGGAGGTGATCCCGAACAGGACCGCCCCGGACAGGAAGTTGCCGATCGACGAGACCGCGATGATCCGTGATTTGAACAGCGAGAGCGGGAGGACCGGGTCCTCGGCGCGCCGCTCGGCCAGGACGAAGGCGATCAGCAGGGCCACGCCCAACAGGAGCAGCCCGAGCGACTCCGCCGACCAGACGTCCCCGGCCTCGCCGCGTGGCAGCGCCAGCAACAGCGCGGTCAGGCCACCGGTCAGAAACGCCGAGCCGGCCAGGTCCAGGGCGACCGGACGCCGCTCGACCCGCTCCTCGAAGCGGCTCCAGATCAGCACAGCGGCGGCGAGGCCGAAGGGGACGCCGACGAAGAAGACGCCCCGCCAGGACCAGGAGAGGGTCAGCCAGGCCCCGAGGGCCGGGCCGATCAGACTCGCGCCGCCCCAGAGGGCGCTAAAGAGGCCCTGAATGCGGGCCCGCTCCTGGAGGCGGTAGATGTCGGCGATGGCGGTAAAGATGGTCGGCATGATCGCGCCGGCTCCGAGCCCCTGGATCGCGCGGTAGGCGACCAGCTCGCCCATCCCACGGGCCAGCCCGCACAGGACCGAGCCGAGCAGGAACAGCGCCATGCCAAACAGGAACACCCAGCGCCGCCCGAACAGGTCGGCCAGCTTCCCGTAGAGCGGCACGGTGACCGTCGAGGTGAGCAGGTAGGCCGAGAAGATCCAGGGGTAGAGGTCCAGGCGACCGAACTCGCCGACGATGGTCGGTAAGGCCGTCGTCACGACCGTGACCTCGAGCGCGATCACCGTCATCGCCAGCATCAACCCGGCGGTCACGACCCGCCGCGCTCGCCCCGGTCGCATCCCATCAGTCCGCAATCAGGTCCCCTCTCAGCCCCTCAGGATACGACAACCGCGCGGGAGCACGGCGCATTCCCCAGGAAACCGGAGCCCGCCCCCCATACGTACATTCAGGTGCCAACGCGCAGCTCCGCCACTGTACCGGCGGCCACGCTCGGTCGCCCGACCGAGACACACACGCAGGAGGACCACCCATGAGGCTCCGTCGATCCGGCCGCCTGGCCGCCCTCGCACTCGCGCCGCTGCTGGCGCTGACAGCGCTCTTTGCCCTGCCGATGGCCCCACCGCCATCCGCGGCGAACGCTCAGGGTGGCACCGTTACCGTCGAGTGGTTCGGCTGGTCCCACTTCCGGCTCACGTCGGTCAACGGCAAGATCATCCACCTCAACCCGTTCATCGAGGGCAATCCGGACGCAACCGTCAGCGTGGACGACATCTCCCAGGCCGACCTAATTCTCCCCGCCGACGGCCACGGTGATGAGGTTGGAAGCACCGTCGCGATCGCCCAGAAGACCGGAGCGCGGGTGTGGGCGTCGTTCGAGCTAGGCAGATGGATCAGGGAGCAAGGCGTCCCCCAACCCCAGGTGGTGAGCGGGAACCAGGGTGCGCGGATGGTCATGGACGGCATCGTGGTCCGCACGGTTAACTCGATCCATGGGTCAAGCGTCAACCCGCCAACGTCGACGACCCCCTACGCTGGGCTGGCAGCCGGTTACGTGATCACCTTCGAGAACGGCTGGACTGTGTACTTCACCGGTAGCTCGGCAGCAACCCAGGACCAGGCACTCTGGGCCGAGCTGTACAAGCCCGACGCGATGATCTTCCACATGAGCGCCAACCATGACCCGCTCGACATCGCGATGACCGTCCGCCTGATGACGACCAACAACCCGAATCTGACCACCCTGATGCCCCACCACCACCGCGTCGACCCGCCGACGGGCGCGACGACCGTCGCCGACGTCCAGGCCGCGATGGCCGGGATGGGCGTCAACATTCCGATCACCAACCAGGTCCGCAGCCAGGTCTACAGCTTCACGAAGTAGACGTCAGCCTGTAGGGGCGGGGC
>JACCZL010000979.1 GCA_013695975.1 Chloroflexota bacterium | reverse complement strand
GGATCGACGCTGGCTCTGGCGTCGAGTATGATGGCGGGCGGAGATCGCTGGTGTTAGTGAAGTCGGTCTGCCCTCTCAACTGTCCGGATAGCTGCGGGATCGTCACCGAAGTGCGGGATGATCGGGTCGTGCGGACGACGGGTGACCCTGAGCACCCGATTACCCGGGGATGGCTTTGCCGCAAGGGCAACGAATATCTCGAGCGGCTAGACCATCCGAGTCGGTTGCTCTATCCGCTGCGGCGAGTGGGACCGAAAGGCTCGGGACGGTTTGAGCGCACTACGTGGGACGAGGCGCTCGACGAGATCGCGGAGCGCTGGCGCAGCATCATCGAGCGGTGGGGACCCGAGGCGATCCTGCCGTATGGCTACTCGGGCACGATGGGGATCGTCAATCGGTCGGCGGGGGAGCGGCGGTTCCTCAATCGACTCGGCGCGACGATCCTCGACCGCGGGATTTGCAACGAAGCCGGACACGCCGCGATGCGGGCTACGCTCGGCGGCTCGTTCGGGGCCGACCCCGAAGACATCCCGAACGCCCGCCTGATCTTGATCTGGGGCTACAACCCCGCCGCGACCAACCCGCACTACATCCCCTTCCTGCAAGAGGCGAAGCGCAACGGTGCCTGGGTCGTTTTGATCGATCCGCACACGACCGAGACGGCCCGTTACGCTGACCAGCACCTGGCGCCGTATCCCGGCACCGACGCGGCGCTGGCCCTGTCGATGGTCCATGTCCTGATCGAGGAAGGGCTACACGATGCCGACTTTCTCGACCACAGGACGGTCGGGTTTGGGGGCCTGCGCGAACGAGCGGCCCGCTACCCGCCCGAGCGGGCGGCCGAGATCACCCGCCTTTCGGCCGACCAGATCCGCGAGCTTGCCCGACTGTACGGCACGCGGCATCCGGCCCTGCTGACGACCGGCCCGGGCCTCCAGCGGCACACCAACGGCGGACAGACGATGCGGGCGTTGCTTTCGCTGCCGGCCGTGACCGGGCAGTACGGGCGGGCAGGGGGCGGCTTTCTCTACAACCAACGCTACCTGATCTGGGACCCGGAGCTGCTCGGGCACGACGCCGAGCTGCGCCGCGGCAGCCCGCGCACGATCAGCATCAACCAGGTCGGCGAGGCGCTCCTGTCGGCGGATCCGCCGATCATGTCGCTGCTGGTGGTCAACGGTAATCCGGCCGCGGTCGGGCAGCATCAGTCCAAGATGATCCGGGGGCTGCTCCGCGACGACCTCTTCACCGTCGTCCATGAGATCTTCCCAAGCGACAGCGTCGATTACGCCGACATCGTGCTGCCGGCCACGATGCAGCTCGAGCAGCTCGACCTGCACCTGTCCTACTGGTCGCTGTACCTTCGACTGAATCAGCCGGCGCTGGCGCCGCCGGGGGAGTGCCGATCGAACCTGGCGCTCTACCACGCCCTCGCTGCGCGGATGGGTTTCGAGGAGCCCTGCCTCTACGCGTCGGGCGAGGAGATCATCCGCGAGCTGCTCAGGACGCCGAGCCCGCTCCTCGATGGAGTGAGCTGGGAGCGGCTCCTGGCAGAGCCCGCTGTCCGCCTGACCCTCCCGACGCATCCGTGGGTCCCGTTCGCGGACGGCCAGTTCGCTACCGCGTCCGGCAAGCTCGAGCTGCACTCCGCGACGCTGGCGGCTGCCGGCAAGGACCCGTTGCCGGACTGGGTGCCCGAGCTGGAGAGTCTCGAGGCGGCGCCGGAGCTTTTCGCCCGCTACCCGCTGAAGCTGCTCTCGCCGAAGGAGCAGCATTTCCTCGGATCGAGCTTCGGCAACCTCGAGTCGTTCCGGCGGATGGCGGGCGAACCGTGCGTCGAGCTGCATCCCGACGACGCCGTGGCGCGAGGGATTGGAGACGGGGATTGGGTCGAGGTGTTCAACGATCGCGGCGCGTGTCGGCTGCGCGTCCGGGTCGCCTCGACGGTGCCACCGGGCGTCGCGGTCAGCGAGGTGGTCCACTGGCAGAAGCTCAGTCCGGGTCGCCACAACGTCAACTGGACGACACCAGACTACCTCAGCGACCTCGGCGACAACTCGACCTACCACACGAACCTGGTCGAGGTCCGGGGGTTGAGGGCTGACGGCTGACCATGCGGGTTCAGTTGCATCGGCGCCGGAGCGGGCGGTGAACGGTGGCTGGCATGGCCGGTATACTGCGATCCATGGGTAGGCCGCTGGCGCGAACAGGCCGATGAACGGGTCTCTGAAGAACGGCCATGCCGACGGCTCCGACGCGACGTTAGCCGATCGGCTGCGGTACCGCGATGTGGGGGCGCTGGAGGTCGTCTACGAGCGCTACGCACGCCCGGTCTTCTCGCTGGCGCTCAAGATGCTCGCCGACCATGGGGCGGCCGAAGAAGTGGTTCAGGAGACGTTCCTGAAGCTCTGGCAGCGGCCGACCAGCTACCTCCCCGAGCGTGGGCCGCTATTGTCGTGGCTGCTTGGCGTCGCCCACCATCGCGCGGTCGATCGTCTGCGTCGGCGACGATTGGAGCTGCGGCACAGCGTTGAGGGCCGACCGGAGCACGACAGGGACAGCTCGGTTGATCCTGAGGACGAGCTGATCAGGTCCGTTCGTGGGCAGGCGATCCGACAGGCCCTGGAGCGTCTCCCGCTGGCCCAGCGGGAGGCGGTGCTGCTGGCGTATATGCGGGGGATGACTCAGGTCGAGATCGCCCGGGCGCTTGGCGAGCCGCTGGGCACCGTCAAGACAGGTCTCCGACTGGCACTCCAGAAGCTACGGGCCTCGGCCGAGCTGGCCGAGATGCGATCGGGTCCCCCATGACGTGCGCCGAGATTCGGGAGATGCTCGCGGCCTACAGCCTCGACGCCCTGGACGAACAGGAGCGGGACGCGGTGACCGGTCACCTCGAGCGCTGTCCGCCGTGTGGGTTCGAGCTTCCGGACTACGAGAAGGTCGCGGCGGGGCTTGGGCTGGCGGTCGAGCAACACGATCCCCCGTTGGACCTGGAGGGGCGTATCCTCGCCGCGGCGAGGCGGCAGGAGGCGACCGCTCGGCCGGGGTGGATTGGGGGCAGGCTTCGACTACCCCGCGTCCAGCCGGCCGGACTGGTCGCGGCGCTTGCGCTGGTGGTCGGACTCACGGTCGCGCTCAGGGCGGCGGGGTTGCAGATGGAGCTGAGCGAGCAACGGACCGCGATCGCGACGTTGCGGGAGCGGGCGAGCCGATACGACCGAGTCGTGGCCGTGCTCCAGGCCCCTGA
>JACCZL010000969.1 GCA_013695975.1 Chloroflexota bacterium | reverse complement strand
GCTCCGAGTAGCCGAGATTCGGCAGGCGGAGGACGGCCCCGAGGCCGATAATCAGGGCGAGGTCCGGCAACGCCGCCCGGGCGGTCGGGCGCGGAAGGCGCCAGTCCTGGCGGAATCGCAGGATGCCCGCGGCCAGGAGTACGGTCAGCCCATCAAACCAGGCCAGCAGAGCGGTCGGACCCAGGCGGACCGGCAAGTAGGCCAGGATTAGACCGCCCGCGACCAGCGTCGTCAGGCCGAGACCCAGGGCAGTCAGGAGCCACTCCGACGGCTCGGTGCCCTCGGTCGGGACGACTAGCATCGCCAGCAGTGCCCCGGGGACGGCGACGGTCAGCAGGAGGGCGGCGGCGCAAGCCCAGGTCGGATCGGGCACCAGGAACACGGCGCCGTGGCTCAGCGCCCCCGCGGCGAGCAGTGCGAGCGCGCCCACCCGCCCGCCCCGTCGGCGTCGAGGCCCGACCGGCCAGTTACCCGGCGGCGAGGCCCGGTCACGGTCCGGAGCGGAAACGTCGGTCGGGCTAGCCAGGTGGCGCTGGTGAAGCTGGACCATGAGGGCCGGCGGGGCGGCTCCCTATTCTAACGGGGATGGCCGGAGGGCTCCAATTGGCCACCCGGTTTACTCGCGCGGCAGCGCATGTACGCCGAGCGTTCATCGCTCGCGGCCGACCTCGATCTGGCCGATCTCGACAAGCCGATCGCGCTCCACGACGGGGGTCTCGCCGGAGCTCGACGTGTGCGGGGGCGGGCTGATTGTCCGGATGCTCGGGCGCTCCTAGCTGACGATCGTCTCTTCCCGAGCGGGACGCGTCGCGCTGCCGAGGCCTGCTCCAGTGATCGACGGCTCGCCCACGCGCGAGAGCCGTCGACGTTGGAGATGTCCCGCCCAGCGCAGCGTGACGAAGCCACCGGCCGTTGCGAACAGCGCCACCCAGTACAGTCCGGCGCCGGCCAGCAGGCCAATCGATGCCACGAGCCAGACACTAGCGGCGGTAGTGAGCCCGCTCACGGTGCTCGAAGTGCGGAGGATGGTACCGGCGCCCAGGAAGCCGACGCCCGTGACGATCTGCGCCGCGATGCGACCCGGGTCGCGGACCGTACCCTCGCCCAAGAACGCGTAGATCGAGGCGACGGTAAAGGCGGCTGAGCCCGCGGCGACGAGCATGTGGGTGCGCAGTCCCGCTGGACGGTCGATGCTACCCCGCTCGTACCCGATGACTCCGCCGAGGACCAACGCGAGCGTCAGCCGCGCCATCATCGTCAGGTCTGCCCAGGTCGGGACGAGTGCGACGACGGACAGATCACCCACGTCCAGAGCTCCCAACCCCGCTGCCCCTGGACAGTGTACAGAGCGTGGTGGCGGCGGGCCAACCTGGCGCGAGCTGACGCTAGCCTGGATCGGTGGACCGCCCCCATCCTTTCCTCGCCGAGCCGAGGCATGGTAGAGTTAGCCCCTGTTGCCGGAGCTCCACGGGGGCGCCGCTCTCCTGGGAGGAGCGTTTGGTGGCGAAGGCCTACCGGCCGCCAATAGCCAAGCGGGCGGCCGCTCGGGTGGACTGGCTGCTCGTCGGCGCGATTGCCGTGTACCTCGTTGCGAATATCCCCTTCCTGGTCGCCTGGCCGGCGGTGCATGGCGATGAGGGCCGCGAGTTGAACGCCTTCTGGGTCGCGAGTGGGATCGACCCGTCGGCCCGAACGCTCGACCCGGTCTTCCAGCACGATCCGCTGTACAAAGGTGGGCTCCAGGGTCTGTCGACGGCCATCTCATTCCGTCTCTTCGGGTTCGGACTGTTCCAGGGACGGGTCGTCTCGCTGGTCTGGGGCGGGCTCCTGCTCTGGACCACCTTCCTCGTGGGACGACGCCTGTACGGCCCGGCCGCGGGGGCGATCGCGGTGCTCTTCCTCGGGGTGTCCCAGCCGTTTCTGGTCTCGTCACACATCGTCCGTCCGGACGTGGTCGTCGCGGCGCTGGTGATGGTAGCGCTCTACTGCGCCCTGCGCGGGCTCCAGGAAGGCGGGCCGGTCTGGCATCTCCTAGCGGGGCTTGTGCTGGGGCTATCGTTCGACGTTCACCCCAACAGCCTCGCGTTCATGCCGACGGTCGGGCTGTGCTACCTCCTGCGTTTCGGGCGACGGACTTCGCTGGCCCGTGAGAGCTGGTTGTTCGCGGGCGGCATCGCGATCGGCGCGCTCTATTACGCCGGCGTCCGGATCCTGCCGGACCCGCGCCACTACGCCGAGACGTTCGGCTACTGGGTCGGCATCGACAAGCGGCCACCGCTGTTCGCCGGCGGGATTGTGCCGGCCGCGCAGGCCGAGCTCAGGCGATGGAGCCAGTATTTCTCGCACCGTCTGGCCGAAGCTGCCTTGCTCCTGCTCGGCGTCCTGGCGGCCGGGTGGCGGCTGGCGCAGACGCGGCGGCTCGACCCCCTCCTCGGGGGCTTGCTCGCGGCGTTCGCTGTCTTCGTCGTCCTCGTGAGCAGCAAGACCGAGTTCTACATGATCCTCTTCTTCCCCACGCTGGTCCTGCTGCTGGCAGCGGCCGTGTCGGTCGTCGGCTCGCACCTGGGCGGGTCGCGGCTGTTGGCGGCGGCCTTGCTCGTCGTGCTGGCGGTGGCCGGTATGGGCTTCGAAGACAACTTCCGCGACGTGATCGAGGCGGCTTCCGATGCTCGCGAGCGCGACTACGCTGCCCTCTCGACTCAGCTCCAGGCCGAGATTCCACCCGGCTCTAAGGTCGTGGCCCCGCCGGTATACTGGATCGGCCTGGCCCGCCCGCCGTATTACCTCGACTACGTCGATTTCTCCGTCTGGGAGCGGGTGCGTCGCGAGCGGAACGTCTCGTGGCCACAGTTCGTCGACGAGATCGAACCCGACTACGTCATCCTGGATTCGAAGGCGAGGTCCGACGTGGCGAACCGCGCGCGTGGTTTCATGGAGGCGAACGCCGACCTTGTCGCGCAGATTACGCGCAAGCCATACGGCGACGTCCAAGTTTGGAAGATGCGATGACCCTGTCGCCGGTCGAGCGGGTCGATGTAGACTCGCGCGCGACCACGGTGGAGCCCCCGCCTGACCCTCGGCAGGTAGGGGCGGTTCGCGAACCGCCCCTACAGTCGGGCGCCCCGAAGGTCGGGGGAAAGGTGCCCGGGCGTGTGCTGGTTTCCGTCGGTCTGGTGGCGATCTTTCTGATGAGCCTCTACCCTCGCCTGGTTGGCCTGGGTGGTTACTTGACAACGGACGAGGGTAACTGGATGGGCCGGACGGCGCTCTTCACGCGGGCGCTCCTCGATGGCGACCCGGCCGGCACCTACCAGAGCGGCCATCCGGGCGTGATGACGATGTGGGCCTCGCTCATCGGGATGGGGCCGGAGCGGTCGCTCGGGCTGGTCGAATACGTCCGCCCCGATGGCCTGGAGAAAGCACCGGACTACCTGGACACGCTGCGCCAGGCGCGGCGGTCGTTCGCCGTGCTGACCTCGCTCGCGGTCGTCGCGGTGGCGATGCTGACCTGGCGCCTGTTCGGGGCCGGGCCCGGCTTGCTGACTGGGGTGCTCCTCGGGCTGGAGCCGTTCTTCCTGGCCCACTCGGTCGTCGCCCACGTCGACAGCAACGTGACGGCGTGGATGACCATCTCGCTGTTGGCTGCGCTGGTGTATTTCTGGGCCAATGGTGGCCGCGCTTACCTCGCCCTCTCCGGCGCCGCGGCGGGGCTGGCATTCTTGAGCAAGGCTCCCTCGGCGTTCTTGCCGTTGTTCGTTCCCATGGTGGCGGTGACCGCTGTGCTGTGTCGGCAAATGTCCCTACGTGGGAAGCCCTCACCCAGCGAAGCTCGGCTACCCCAGCC
>JACCZL010000949.1 GCA_013695975.1 Chloroflexota bacterium | reverse complement strand
GGGCTATAGCCCCTCTCCGCGCCGGGGAGGGGGCTAGGGGGAGGGGTCTTCTCGGCAGATGGATCGACGTCGCCCCTGAGCCGCGCGGCCACGGCCTCGGGGATCGAGCGGGCGCGGAGGGCTCCGTCCTCGGCAGGGGCGGCCCAGGCCCGGACCTCGTAGCCGACGGCGCAGGTCGTCTCGCCGTGCTTGACGACGTGCTCGATTCGCAGCGTCTTGTCGCGGACCTCGGCGACGGTGGAGATGATGGTGAGGTGGTCGCCGTAGCGCAGCGGGGCGGTGAACCGACAGTGGACCTCGACGATCGGCAGGCCGGTGATGCCCTGCTCTGGAAAGAACCGCTCCCAGGGGAGGCCGAGGGCGCGGAACAGCTCGTCGCTGGCCTCGTCGAACCAGGCGAAGAAGCGCGGGTAGTAGACGATGCCGGCCGGGTCGACTTCGCCCCAGCGGACTCGAAGAGCGGTCTTGTGGCTGACCACGGTGTCGGCGTCAGTCCGGGATGCAGCCAATGGCCTCGATCTCGACCAGCACGCCCTCGCGCGGTGCGCTGGCCTGGACCGTGGTGCGGGCGGGTGGGTCGCCGGGGAAGTATTCCTTGAAGACCTTGTTCCAGACGGGGAAGTCGCCCATGTCGCGCAGGTAGCAGTTGACCTTGAGGGTGTTCGCGAGCGAGCTGCCGCCTGCTTGGAGGACGGCGTCGACGTTGTCGAGCGTGCTGCGCACCTGACCCTCGATGTCGGTGGCGGTGAGCTGCTTCGTCTCGGGGTCGAGCGGCCCCATTCCAGAGACGAACACCAGGTTGCCGAACCTGGTCCCCTGCGAGATGGGCGAGGCCATCCCGGGGCTGAACCCCACCTGGGGCGCCGACTCCGACCGCACGATCTCGCGCTTGGCCACGACCAGACCTCCCTCTGCCGATCTCGCGGCCATCGTACCCCAAGCGGGTGGTCCGAGCCTAGCCGCCCCCGTCTTCGACGGTCACGAGCGCCCAGCGGCGCTCGGGGATCCGGGACCAGGGCTCGAGCTCGACGGCGTGGTAGAGGGGGACGCGGCCGTAGCGGGCGCCGAGCTGGCGCGCCGCCTCGGCGATCGGGCCGAGCCGCTCGGTGCGGGTCGAGAACAGGCCGGGCTGCCTGGCCGCTTCGCCGCCGAGGCCGAGCAGGCGCAGGGCCAGCTCTTCGACCGGCGCCGGCGGCAGGCCGTTGGGGAGCTCGAGCTTGCTCTTGAGCGCCCGATGGGCGGCGTCGTGCCCGGCTAGCGCCTCTTTAAAGGTATACAGGCGCTCCCAGGACGCGCCGCCGACGAGGAGGGCGCGCAGGCGGGCCTGGCGGACGGTGCGGCCGGCCAGGGTCGGGCTGGCGAAGCTGCGCGCCACCAGCCGCTCGAGGGCGGCCAGGATGGCCTCGACGCTGGCGAGCGGATCGTCGAAGCGCAGCGAGGCGCCGACCGACGGGCCGGCGTGGCGCGGGACGATCGGCTCGTCGTCGTGGCCATTGGCCAGGCGCCAGGCCCGAGCGCCGTGTGGGCCAAACTCGGCCTGGACCGGCCCGAACGGCAGTCGGGCCAGGTCGCCGATCGCCTGCAGGCCGAGCAGGTCGAGCCGCTCCAGTAGGTCCGAGCCGAGCGGCAAGTAGTCGATCGGCAGGGGGGCCAGAAAGGTGGCTGTCTCGGGGGCGGAGACGACCCGCACGCCTGATGGCGCCTGCCGAGCGGCGACCGCCGCGGCAAACTTGCCGTCTGCCACCCCAAGCCGCGGCCGCAGGAGCGGCGGGACGGCCGCCCGAACGGCCCGCTCCAGTCGGGCCAGCTCGCCGCGATAGAAGGCCTCGAGCCCGCGCAGGTCGAGGAACATCCGCTCGCCGGCCGGCTCGACGGCCGGGCTGACCCGGCGGAGACGGGCGAGTACCGCCTCGAGGACGACGCCGACGCGCACGGGGTCGGGCTGGACGACGATCGCGTCCGGACAGAGTGCGAGAACCTCGCGCAGCGGCAGGCCCGGGCGGACGCCGGCTCGCGCGGCCTCAGGTGAGGCGAGCTGGACGACCTTGCGCTCGCCCGGCCCGCCGCCGAGGACGAGGGGACGGCCATCCCAGGCCGGCGAGCGGAGGACCTCGACCCGCAGCGGCAGCCAGGGCAGCCAGACGCACAGGACCCGTCCGTCCGGCCAGCGGCGATCGTCGGCCCGCATCGCACCCATCTCTCTTGAGAATAGAATATATGTTCTATTTGTCAAGAGTTTGTCGGGTGTGACTCAGTCTTGTAGTCCTGCGTGAACGACCCGAGGGTGGTTCACGCATCGCCCCTCCGGGGATATGGCCGGTTCGGCGAGGGCCTGGTGCTCGGCCCAGGTGCGCTCGAAGGCAACGAGGGCCTCGAGCTGGCGGTCGTTCGGGGCGGCCTGCCAGCGTCTGGCTCCGCATCAGGCGGTCGGATCGTCTCCTACCGCGGGCTTGGACTGCACTGGGGAGGGATGAGGATCGTCGTAGCCTGGGCCAGCAGGTAACAGTTCTCGCGATCCCGATTGCCTTCGATCGACGAGTGCGCCCAGTTCTCGTCAGTCGGGGTATGCCTGACCGTCAAGCCGAGGGAGCGCGGGTAGGCGGCTGCGAGCGACCCGACGCCATGCATTGGTCGGGTCGCCCGTGTCAGGGTCAGCGCGGGCGTCGTGAGCCGTGCCAGGTCGACCGAAATCTCCGGGTCGGGCTCTTTCCTGTTC
>JACCZL010000938.1 GCA_013695975.1 Chloroflexota bacterium | reverse complement strand
GGTTTGAGAGGCGGTATGGCGCCGATCTGGCCGCGTTGCTGGTGGTGACGATCTGGGGGGTCAGCTTCGTCTTCCAGAAGGTCACCTTGGAGGAGCTCGACCCGCTCGCGTTCACGTTCGCGCGGTTCGTCGGGATGCTGGCGCTCGGTTGGGGGGTGCTGCTCTGGCGACGGGTCGGCGGCAGCCCGATCGGCGTCGCGCGGGCGGACCTGCCCGGCCTGGCGCTGGCCGGGGTACTCGGCTACTCGCTGTACATCCTCCTCTCGACGGTCGCGCTCAGTTACACCACGGCGTTCTCGAATGCGCTGCTCATCGCCACGGCGCCGCTCTTCGCGGCGCTCCTGCTCCGAGCGCTGGGGCTCGAGCGGATCGCGGTGGGCCAGGTGGTCGCGATGGTCGTGTCGCTGTGCGGGGTGGTCCTCTTCCTCGGCGAGAAGGTCCAGGTCGGGCTGCGCGGGGCCAGCCTGGGCGACCTGATCAGCCTGGCAGCGGCGTTCTTCTTCGCCGCCTACAGCGTGGCGAACAAGCCGCTCCTCACCCGTTACCCGGTCTCGGTCGTCATGGCCTACACCCTCACGATCGGCGCGGTCCCCGTCCTGCTGATCTCGTTCCCCGCCACCCTCGCTCAGGATTGGAGCGGCGTCTCGGCGGCGGGCTGGGCCGGCCTGGTCTGGTCGATCGTCGTGCCGGTCTACGTCGCCTGGACAGTCTGGAGCTGGGCGATCGCCCGGGCCGGCGTCGCCCGCACATCGGTGTTCATGTACCTGGTGCCGCCGGTTGGCGGACTCGCCTCCTGGACTTTGCTGGGCGAGGGCTTCGGCCTGCTGAAGATCGCCGGGGCGCTGCTCGTGCTGGCCGGGCTGGTGCTGGCGCGGCGGGCGTCCACGGGGCCAACCGAATCACTCCGCACGGTTCGGTCTGCCCCCGCGCCGGCCACCACTTCTGGCTGATCCTCGCCACCGGCTCCTGGCTACCAAACGGGGCGCAGGGGCCGCGGGAGCGCGTCGTCGCCCGTTGCGTAGACGAGACGCCGCAAGTCGGCGCGCAGCAGCTCCATGCGCTCGGCACCGATGTCCCCCGCCCAGCGCCGCTCGATGTCGGCGAAAATGGCCTCCGTCGCCCGGATGCAGGCCCACCCGCGCTCGGTCAGCACGACGATCTTCCCTCGCCCGTCGCGAGGGTGCGGGCGCCGGGTAACGTAGCTGTGTCCTTCCAAATAGTCCACCATCTGGCTCGCCGCTTGCTTGGAGACGCCCAGGTGCGCGGCCAGTTCGTTGCCCGTGGCCCCGTCGGGCGTCAGCCGGACAAAGGCGAAGCCGTGCGCCGGCCGCACATCAGCGAACCCGAGCGCGGCGAGGCGGTGATGCAGCTCGTCCACCATCGCACGGAAGGCGAGCGCGAGCAACACGGGCAACTCAGAGCCTTCGGGCGCACGTTCGGCCATCCCTCTCCCCTCTCGCAATAGTCAAGGACCTTGACAAGATGTCTCCAGCATCGTATCATGGCAATATAGTCAATACACTTGACTATCAGACACCCGCGCTGGGGCGACATCCGACCGCCCAAGGAGGACCAGGCCATGACCGTGACCGCGACGGACCAGGCGAACAGCGCGACCGTGCGCGCCTTCATCGAGGCCTTCTGGAATGGACGCGAGCGCGACAGCGTCGAGCGGTTCCTGACCCCCGGCTACGTCGACCACGCGTACACGCCGCATACGGCCGACGGCCTGATGACGACGGCTGGCGAGCTCGCCGCCGCGTTCCCCGATCATTGCGGCACCGTCGAAGCCGTGGCCGCCCAGGGGGACAAAGTGATGGTTCGGCTGACCCTGCGCGGCACGCACGACGGCCCCTTCCGGGGCACCCCGCCCACCGGCAACCCGGTCGAGGTCACCGTCTACCGCGAATACCGCCTCATCGATGGCAAGATCGCCGAGCATTGGGCGCTGCTCGACACGGCGACGCTCCTCCGGCAGATCGGGTCCCGGCCGTCGGTCGAGAATGTCTGCCATCGCTAGCGCGGCGGCTCTGATCCGCGCGGCTGGAGGTGCCGGCAGACCCCGCCGCGCCTGAGTACTCGTGGATTGGCAAGCCACAGCGCGCTGAACCTCGCGGTGAAGCGCCGTCCTCGACCGGGCGCTGCGAGCCTTCATCAGCCGCCGCCCGCGGGGTGACGAACCGGCGGCGCGGGCGCGCCGGCCAGTATCTGTATCGTATTTCTCGACAAGAGCAGGTCACGAGCCGGTTTGCCGCGGGGTCGAGGAGCCCGTTAGGATGCCAGCACCGGCCCAAGGATCATGGCCGGCGCTGGGCGTCGGATGGCGGCAGGCCGCGGTCCTGCTGGCGACGCCGATGGAGGCGCTCTCGTGTTCGCCATGCTCCTCGCCGTCGTCGGCGTGGTCGTCCTGAGCACGCAGCTTCCCACGCGCGCACAGGCCGGGTCGGCCCGCATTCCCGATCCCGCTTCACCGCTGGACCTGGCGCTGATCGCGGCCGCACGGCGTGGGGATGGCGACCAGACTCGACAACTGCTCGGGCAGGGGGCGAGCGTCCACGCGAGTGACGAGCGTGACGCGACGGCGCTGGTCGCGGCAGCCTATGGAAACCAGCTCGAGGTGGCTCGCATCCTGGTCGAGGCGGGGGCCGACGTGGATCGGCAGGACCGCACGCGGCAGAGCGCGTTCCTGATCGCCACGTCGGAGGGCTACTTCGATCTCCTGCTGCTGACGCTCGCGGCCGGGGCGGACGTCCACCGGACCGACAGCTACAACGGCACCGGCTTGATTCGGGCCGCGCACCACGCGCACGTCGAGATCATTCGCGAGCTACTGCGGACTGAGATGAACGTGAACCACGTCAATCGCCTGGGCTGGACGGCGCTGCTTGAGGCGATCATCCTCGGCGACGGCGGTCCGCGGCACACCGAGACCGTCCAGCTCCTGGTCCAGGCGGGCGCCGACGTGAACCTGGCCGATGCAGGCGGCGTGAGCCCGCTGTCGCACGCGCGGCACCGCGGCTACGCCGGGATGGCGACGATCCTCGAAGCGGCCGGAGGCAACTGATCCCACGCAGGCCGGCAACGACCGCGGCCGCGCCGCCCGAAGTATCCTATTCTGGTGTCGACCGAACGGTGAGGTCTAACCGCGAGGGACGAGGGCGGATGTTTGCTCGGTGAAAGTGCGCGACGTGATCAGGAGGCTGGAACAGGACGGCTGGAACCTCGACAGGATAAGGGGAGCCATCGCCAGTTCAAGCATCCGACCAAACCCGATGTCGTGA
>JACCZL010000933.1 GCA_013695975.1 Chloroflexota bacterium | reverse complement strand
GGCTCAGTGAGCACAATGAGCCGGAGCCCGACCTGGCACTCCTGCAGCCGCGCCCCGACTTCTATGCCGGGGCCCTCCCGACGGCGGCAGACGTCTTCCTACTCGTCGAGGTGGCCGACACGTCACTGGAGTACGACCGTCGAACGAAGCTGCCGCTCTACGCTCGCCACAACATCCCGGAGGTCTGGGTCGTCGACCTTAACACGGACACGATCCTGGTGTCCCGCGACCCTACTCCCAGCGGCTACCGCACCTCCTGGACGGTGGGGCGCGGCGACCGGATCGCGCCACTCGCTTTCCCGGAGCGGGAGCTGGACGGGGTCGAGCTGCTCGGCTAGCCCAGACCCATAGGACTGGCCTGGCAGCGCTTGGCCGCTCGCACGAGACGAGCCCTGGCGCGATACGTCGACGACCGAGCCAGGAGCATCCGCGGCGCGTTCTGGTCGAGCGGAGTCCCGAGCCTCGAGGCGAAGATCAAGCCGTAGTTGGCGTGGCCCTCCCCCAACTTCTGCCGCACCACGCCTACACCTGGCTTCACCGCCGATCGTGACGCCGGTGTGACGTAGACGTGACGACTTCGTGATCTGAGCCGCCTCGACGGGGCCCTATGATGGAGCCGCCGTCTGGATCCCGCGTGCCGGCGGCTGACGATGGCCTCGGGGACAACGGGGATCGAGATCATGAGCTGGCTCGGTCGGCGGCCGATCGCGCACGGCGGGTCGTTCGCTGTCGTGCTGACCCTGGCGCTGAGCGTCGCCTTCGCCGGCTCATCGTCGGCGGGCCCGGGCGCCGCTCCCGAGCCCACCGCGCTGCCGGCGCCGGTGGCGCTCGGCGGCCCTCCAGCGGAGGCGCCCAGCGACTCGGACGAGCCGGCGGTGGCATCCCCGCCGCCGGCTGTCGTGACCTTCGCGCTGGGGGCCAACGAGGAATCGACCCGCGAGCCGATCGAGCGCTGGCTGATCGAGAACTGGCCGGACGTCGCCGCCCGGTTCGAGCCTGTCGAAGGGGAGCCGCCCGATATCGTCGTCGGCTACGAGCGTCCCGGTGCGGGCATGGAGTCGATCCGGCGGGGGGCGACGCAGTGGATAGCGCTGACCCATTTCGCGTCGGACGTGGACGACCTGCGGCTCGACGACCTCCGGGCCGCGTTCAAGGGCGAGCGTTCGTCGTGGGCCGAGCTCGACGGGCCGAACCTCCCGATCACGCCGGTGCTGGTGGCCGGCGGGCGTGCCCTCGGAGCCGCGGCCCTCGGCATCCGACCCGAGCAGCTCGGCGATGTCGACGTGATGTCTGCCGGGGACTTCCGCGTGCGGGCGCCCGACCTCGCCCGCCATCCGGGCCTGCTCCTGGTGGCGCCGCTCGCGCTCGCGGACGTGCGGTTCCGAGCTCTGACCGTGGAGGGGACGAGCCCGCTGTTCCAACCCACCCAGCATCTGGCGTACGCCCTCGAGACGGTACGCTGGCTCGGGGTTCGCCGTGACCGCCTCCATGAGGAAGCCGGCGGACACTTCCGGGCGGGCCTGCTCGACTTCCTGGCGAGCGAGCTAGCGGGGCCGGCGCCTCAGGCGACGACCCTGACCGCCGTCGGCGACATCATCCTCGGACGCAAGGTCGACGAGAAGCTGGTCGGCTACGGCGACTATACCCGGCCGTTCCACCGCGTCGCCGAACAGCTCCGGCCGGCCGACCTGACCGTCGCCAACCTCGAGTGTACCCTGACCGACCAGGTCCGGCCGTCCCATGACTGGAATACCTTTTCCTTCGGGAGCTCGACGCGGGCCGTCGAGGGGCTGCGCTTCGCCGGGATCGACATCGTGAGCCTGGCGAACAACCATAGCCGTGACCTGGGGCCCCAGCCGTTCGTCGAGATGCTCGACGTCCTCCGCGGGGCCGGGATCGGCTACGTCGGGGGCGGCCGAGACGTCCGGGAGGCGCACACCCCGCACGTCGTGGAGGTTCGGGGGACCCGCTTCGCCTTCCTCGGGTACGACGAGATCGGATCGCGCTGGTATGGCGCGACGGACACCACGCCGGGCACCGCGTCGATGAGCGAGGAGGCCGTTCGCCGCGACGTCGCGGCCGCGCGGCAAAAGGCGGACGTGGTGATTCCGTTCTTCCACTGGGGCGTCGAGTACACCAATCGCCCGACCGAACGTCAGCGCCGCGTCGCGCGCGCCGCGGTCGAGGCCGGGGCGGCCATGGTGCTCGGCAGCCATGCCCACTGGGTCCAGGCCTTCGAGTTCTACGAGGGCGCGTTCATCGCCTACGGCCTCGGCAACTTTGTCTTCGACCAGGACTGGTCGGTGGAGACGACCCAGGGGGTCATCCTGCACGCCGGCTTCGTCGACGGGAGGCTGGCAAGCGTCCGCTTCGTCCCGATCCAGATCGAGGCCCTCCACCAGCCTCGCATCCTCGACCGCGTGCGGGGGCGCCCGATCCTGGACCGCATGTTCAGCGTCAGCGACCCGGCTCCCAGGCGATGGCTTGCCGGCGTGGCAGCGTCCGGTGCCGCCCCGGCCGGAGTGGAGCACGTTCAGGTCGCGAATACCGGTGGCGCGGGCGCGACCCTGCGGGCCGAGCCGGGGACGGGCGCTTCTCGCGTGAAGGCCGTTGGCGAGGGTGCCGAGCTGGTCGTGG
>JACCZL010000922.1 GCA_013695975.1 Chloroflexota bacterium | reverse complement strand
GGCTGGTAGTCGGCTGGCAGCCGAGCAGGCCGCCCGTGGCGACGAGCGCGGCCAGGCCGCCGGCGCCCCTCAACAAGCGTCGTCGCGACGCCCGTCGGGCCGAGACCGGGTCAGATGCGGGATCGCGGGGCATGGGACCTCCTCACAGCGCGTCGGTGTCGCGGGGTCGGCGGCCCGGACGCGAGTACGGGGATCGCATCGACGAGTATAGGCACCTCGCCGGTGGGCGGCAATCAGCGCCTATTCTAGATACGACGCGGAAGCCCGGAGCGATCAGTCGGCCGCGAGGCTCCCAACCGCATCGCATCATGGGCGCCTTGCGTCCGCCCCGGGCCTGCGGTACCGTTGTCAGTAGGGAGGAGACTGAAGGTAGTGGGCTAAGTTGATCCGAACGGTAAGGCCGGGCGCGGCTGGTGGACTGGTGCTGGTCTGCGGCGCGGCTTGTCGTGGGCCGATCGATAGCTTTGCGCCGGTGACCCCCCAGGGACGGGCGATCTCCGACCTGTTCATCGCCACGCTGGTCCTCTCGGCCCTGGTGTTCCTCCTCGTCGTGGGCGTCCTGGCCTACGTGCTCGTGCGCTTCCGCGAACGGCCCAATGACGCGGAGCCGCGCCAGATCCACGGCAACACCAGGCTCGAGATCGGCTGGACGATCGCGCCGGTGCTGCTGCTGGTCGTGTTGTTCTTTATGACGATCCAGACCCAGCGGGCCGTCGAGGCCGAGGCGCCCGGCGCCCTCCGCGTCAGGGTCATCGGGCACCAGTGGTGGTGGGAGTACCAGTACCCCGACCTGGGTTTGATTACGGCTAACGAGCTGCATCTGCCAGTCGGGCGGCCGCTGAGGCTCGAGCTCGAGGGGGCCGACGTCATCCACAGCTACTGGGTCCCCCAGCTCGGCTGGAAGAAAGACACGATCCCCGGCAAGACGAACGACATCTGGGTCCAGTTCGATCAAGCCGGGGTCTATGACGGCGCCTGCACCGAGTATTGCGGCGCCCAACATGCCTGGATGCGGGTCCGGCTGGTAGCCGAACCGGCTGACCAGTTCGACGCCTGGGCCGAGCAACAGCGGCGGCCGTCGCCGACCCCCGCGAACGACACCCTGCGTCGGGGCCAGGCCGTCTTCTTGCAGAACACTTGCGTGAACTGTCACGCCGTCGCCGGCACCCTGGCCAACGCCCGGGTCGGCCCCGACCTGAGCCACTTCGGCAGCCGAACCACCATCGGCTCCGGTGTGCTGGAGAACACGCCGGAGAACCTGCGGCGCTGGCTCGCGGAGGTCCAGCGGGTCAAACCGGGTGCGTTGATGCCGAACTACAACACCCTCCCTGATGACGATATGCGGGCGCTGGTGGACTACCTGGAGGGACTGAAGTAGCCATGTCGACCGTCGCCGAGACGTTCCCGGAGCGCGCCGCGCTCCACCCGGAAGGGCTGACCAGGGACGTGCCGCCCGGGAGCCTCCTGGATTGGTTTACGACGGTCGACCACAAGAAGATCGGGATCATGTACCTGGTGACCTCGGCCGTCTTTTTCGCGCTGGCCGGGCTCGAGGCCCTCCTGATGCGGATCCAGCTCTCGCAACCACGGGCGGAGTTTCTCGGCCCCGGCGCCTACAACGCGCTCTTCACCATGCACGGGACGACGATGATCTTTTTGGCGGTGATGCCGTGGCTGCTGGGGTTCGCCAACTTCATCGTCCCGCTCCAGATCGGCGCCCGCGACATGGCCTTCCCGAAGCTGAACGCCCTCAGCTACTGGCTCTTTCTCTTCGGGGGCCTGCTGCTGTACTTCAGCTTCCCGGCCGGGGTCCCGCCGGACGTCGGCTGGTTCGCCTATGCGCCGCTCACCGAGCGGCCCTACGCGATGAATCAGGCCGTCGACTACTGGAACCTCGGCCTGCTGACCTCGAGCATCGGCACCATCCTGACCGGCGTCAACCTGATCGCGACCGTCGCCAAGCTCCGCGACCCCGGTATGAGCCCGTTCCAGATGCCGATCTTCACCTGGATGTCCCTGGTCACCGGGTTCCTGATCATCTGGTGCATGCCGGCCCTGACCGCCGCGCAGGTCATGCTCTTGTTCGACCGCTACCTCGGCACCGATTTCTTCCGGGTAACCGAGGGCGGCGACGCGGTCTTCTGGCAGCACCTGTTCTGGTTCTTCGGCCACCCGGAGGTGTACATCCTGGCGCTGCCGGCGTTCGGGGTCGTCTCGGAGGTGATCCCGGTCTTCTCGCGCCAGCCGATCTTCGGCTACAAGGTCGTCGTCTTCTCCGGCATCGCGATCGCCTTTTACGGTTTCCTGGTCTGGGCCCACCACATGTTCACCGTCGGGTTGGGCATGGTCGGCGACGCGTTCTTCGGCGCAAGCACGATGATCATCGCGGTCCCAACTGGGGTGAAGATCTTTAGCTGGCTCGGGACGATGTGGGGCGGTCGGATCCGCTTCACGACGGCGATGCTGTTCGCCGTGGCGGTGATCGGGAACTTCACCATCGGCGGGATCAGCGGCGTCCACTTCGCGATGTTCCCGATCGACTGGCAGACCACCGACACCTACTACGTGGTGGCGCACTTCCACTACGTGGTGATGGGCGCCAGCCTGTTCGGGATCTTCGCGGCGACCTACTACTGGTTCCCGAAGATCACCGGTCGGCTCCTCGACGAACGACTCGGGAAATGGAACTTCTGGCTGATCTTCGTCGGCGGCACCCTGACCTTTTTCCCGATGCACTTCGTCGGACTGATGGGCATGCCGCGACGGGTCTACACCTACCCGGACCTGCCCGGCTGGGGCTCGATCAACCTCCTGGTAACGATCGGCGCGTTCGTCCAGCTCGTCGGGGTGCTCGTCTTCCTCTGGAACATCTACGTCAGCCTGCGGCGCGGCGAGCGGGCCGGCGACAACCCGTGGCAGGCCTTCACCCTCGAGTGGGCGACGACGTCGCCGCCGCCGGCGTACAACTTCGACACGCTGCCGCCGATCCGCGGCGAGCGGCCGCTCTGGGACCTGGAGCATCCGGACGAAGCGGTCAAAGGCCATGACGGCAAGGGTGACTTCAAGCCGGGCGACCCGGCCGGACCGAGCGCGGCGCCGCCGGGTCGGTCCTCCGACGCGGCGTACCACGCCCAGTCGGGCCATGCGACGGCCCGATGGTTCGAGCATCTGTCGGTCCCAGTCTTTGGGACGCTGACCTTCATCTCCTCCGAGGTGTTTTTCTTCGGCGCCCTGATCGTGGCCTACATCCTCTATCGTGCCACCACCAACGGCGGACCGGGTCCAGAGGATCTGGACGTTCGGACGACGGCGCTCTTCAGCGTGGCCCTGTTCGCCAGCAGCGGCACGATCATCATGGGCGAGCGGCGGCTGGCCCGCGGCGACCTGCGCGGGTTCCAGACCTGGTTGCTGGCGACGATTGCCCTCGGCACGATCTTCATCCTGGGTCAGGTCAACGAATACCGGCTGCTCTACCAGGAGGGCGTCACGATCGATCTCAGCCCCTTCACCTCGGCGTTCTACACCCTGACCGGCTTCCACGGCTTCCACGTCGTGATCGGCCTCGTCGCCCTGGCGATCATCGCCGGGCTGTCCTTCGCCGGCGACTATCGGCACGGCAAGCGCCTGGCGGCAGTCGAGTCGGTGGCGCTCTACTGGCACTTCGTCGACCTGGTCTGGGTGGTGGTCTTCTCGGTGGTGTATCTGTGGACGCTGGTCGGGGCGTAATCCAGGAGCATGCTGTGACGGTCGATACCGAGCGCGCGCGCCATGACCAGCCGCCTGAGCACGGCGAGATCCACCTTCCGTCGCCCTCGGCCTGGCCGTGCGTCTGCGCGGGCGGGATCACCCTGGTGTTTTTCGGCATCTTGACCAGTTTTGTCTTCAGCGTTGTCGGCGTCCTCCTGATCGCGTTGGCGCTGGCCGGCTGGATCGGAGAGCTGCGCCATGAGTGAAACCGCGCGGGGAGAGGCCGCTGAGGTCCTGAGCCGCCGACGCTTCTTGAACCGTGCGATTCTCGTCTTGAGCGGGATGATCGGGGCCGTCCTGAGCGTGCCGATCCTGGCCTACCTGCTCAGCCCACTGATCAACCGTCCCCCGAACACCTGGATCGACGTGGGACGAGCCGACCAGTTCAAGGTCGGCGAGACGGTCCAGGTCGCCTTCGACGATCCGTCGCCGCTCGAGTGGGCCGGCCAGACGGCCCGCACGGCGTTCTGGCTGCGGCGGACCGGCGAGGCCAGCTTCCGCGCGTTTGCCGTCAACTGTACCCACCTGGCCTGCCCGGTCAACTGGCTGACGGCCGCCGGCCTCTTCCTGTGCCCCTGCCACGGCGGTGTCTACTACGCCGACGGGTCGGTCGCCGGCGGGCCACCACCCCGACCGCTGCCGGAATATGACGTGCGGGTCCAGGGCGGAGTCGTCCAGCTCTTGACCCGGCCGGTGCCGATCGGCTGAGCGGGGGTTAGCATGCAGCGCTTCAAGGGCGCCTGGGAGTGGCTGGACGATCGGCTAGGGTGGTCGAGCACGATCTGGCCGATCGTCACCCACCCCGTTCCCAGGGTCAACTGGTGGTACGTCCTCGGCAGCGCCACGTTGATCGCCTTTACGATTCAGGTGATCACCGGTGTCGCCCTCGCCTTCACCTACGTCCCCGCCCCAAACAGCGCCTACGAGAGCCTCGAGTTCATCACCGAGCGGGCAGTCCTCGGCGGCGTTGTCCGCGGCCTCCACTATTGGGGCTCGTCGGCGATGGTCGTCCTCGTCTTTGCCCACATGGCCCACGTCTTCCTGGTCGGCGCCTTTAAGTTCCCGCGCGAAGTCAACTGGCTGACCGGGGTGATCCTGCTGGGGATGACGTTGGGGATGGCCTTCACCGGCCAGCTCCTGCGCTGGAACCAGGATGCCTACTGGGCAGTGGCCTTGATGTCTTCGATGGCCTCGCGGGTGCCGCTGATCGGCGATCTCCTGGTCGACATCATCGTCGCCGGTCAGACCGTCGGCGGTGCCACCCTCACTCGCTTCTACGCGACCCACGTCTTCCTGCTGCCGGGCGCCATGTTCGTCCTGGTCGGCGCCCACCTCTACCTGGTGATCCGCCACGGCGTGTCGGAGATGCCACGGGCGGGCCATCCGGTCGACCCGAAGACGTACCGCCAGGAGTACGAGGAGCTGCTCCACAAGGACGGCATCCCGTTCTGGCCGGACTTTGCCTGGAAGGACGTCATCTTCGCTTTGATCGCCGGCTCGTTCGTCCTGCTCCTGTCGATCGTGGTCGGGGCGCCGGAGCTGGGCAAGCCGGCCGATCCGACCGAGCTGGAAGCCCACCCCAAGCCAGACTGGTACTTCCTCTGGCTGTTCGCCCTTTTGAGCTACGCTCCGCCGGCGATCGAGAGCCTCGTCATCATCGGGCTGCCCCTGCTGCTGGGGCTGGCCTTGCTGGCGGTCCCCTTCGTCGCCCCGACCGGCGAGCGGAGCCCCTGGCGCCGCCCGTGGGCGGTCGGGACCGTCGGCTTCCTGACCGTCGCCCTCGGGCTCCTCATCTGGGAGGGCAACCGCGCCCCCTGGTCCCCGGCGCTGCACGCCCGCCTTCAGCCGGCGGTTGCCGCGGGGCTGCAGGGTGACGCGCTCCAGGGGGCGGCGCTGTTCGAGCAGAAGGGCTGCCTGACGTGCCACGTAATCGCCGGCGACGGTGGTCAGCGCGGCCCCGAGCTGACCACTGTCGGCAGCCGCCTCTCGCGCGACCAGCTCACCTGGCGGATCCTCTACGGCGGCAACAACATGCCAGCCTATGGC
>JACCZL010000919.1 GCA_013695975.1 Chloroflexota bacterium | reverse complement strand
TCGCCCGCGGCACGCTGCTGTTGGAACTCGGTGGTCGCTCGCTCGACCAACGTCGGCTCGGCCAGCACGTCGGCCACGGTCATCGCCAGCGCGGCGGCGCCGTCCAGGACGGCCGCGTCGCCCGCCTCCGAGGCCGCCGCGGCGGTGAACTCGACGGTGTGGTTGGCGACGCCTTCGGGGGCGATGGCGAAGTAGGCGTGGACCGCCGGCATGATCTGGCTGATGTCGCCCATGTCGGTCGAGCCCATTCGCTCGTTCGGCGTCGGCTCCTGGACGACCCGCCCGGTCGCCTCGATGTTGCGGGCAAACAGGTCGGCGATCGTCGGGTTGGCGACCATGTTGTCGTAGCCGCGCGTCTCTACCCACTCCAGGCGGGCTCCGGTCGCCAGCGCCCCCGCCTCGGCCGCCCCGCGCAGCATCCCGACGAGCTGGCGTTGATAGACTCGGTCGCTCGCCCGCACGCTGAACTTGGCCGCCGCCCTGGCCGGAATGATGTTGACGGCGTCGCCGCCGTGGGTGATGATCCCGTGGACCCGGGCATCGCCGCGCATCTGGAGCCGCCGGGCGTTGACCCCCACGAAAGTCTGGATGACCGCCTCGAGGGCGTTGATCCCCATGTCCGGTGCCCCGGCGGCGTGGGCCGCCTTGCCGTGGAAGGTGATGTCGACGCGGCTGTTGGCCAGTGAGCCGCGCCGCACCATGTTGCTCCGCGACGGGTGCAGCATAATCGCGGCGTCGACGCCCTCGAAGACCCCGGCCTCGGCCAGCAGGATCTTGCCGCCACCACCCTCCTCGGCAGGCGTCCCGACGACGAGGACGCGCCCGCCGAACGGCTGGCCGCTCCGGGCGATCGCCAGGCCGGCCCCCAGGGCGCTGGTGGCGATGATGTTGTGACCGCAGGCGTGTCCGATCTCGGGGAGCGCGTCGTACTCGGCGAGGACCGCGATCGTCGGGCCCGGCTCGGCCCCACGCAGCTCGGCGCGGAACGCCGTCTCCAGGCCGCCGGCGCCCCGCTCGACGCTGAAGCCGTCCTGCTCGAGCTCGTCGGCGAGTCGCGCGCAGGACCGATGCTCCTTGAAGGCCAGCTCGGGATGGGCGTGGATGTCGTGGCTCGCGGCGAGCAGCCGCGTACGGAGCTCGTCCACGGCGACACGGATGCGCGCCTTCCAGGCGTCACGGTCGATGGTCATGGCTGTCCTCCAAGATCAGTAGCCGACGGCGCAGCCGTCACCGCGCTTGTCGCTGCCGGCGAGATGGCCCCGTCGGGCAGCGGTCGGGGTTTCGTCCAGGGACTATGGCAGAAGGGCAGCCGACTTCTGGACGGTCGGTGTTGAGCCGACGCGGGATTGCAGCTCGTGAGCCACTCGCTCCAGCGGGCGTAGAGGGATGAAGTAGACCGAGAGCCCGTCGTCGATCTGCATTTCCAGCATCCGCTCGATCACCACGTCGACCACCTCATCGGTGTCCTCAACGTCAACCGTTGCTTTCAAGTAGATCCCTTCTGGATCCTCGCCATGAGACACCTGGAACGTCGCCAACGGATACTTGCCGCGGACCAGTCCCTGCAGCTCGATGATGGCCGCTCGGACTTGAGGGTCCATCTCCAGGCTGCGTTGAGCATTCATCGGGCTTCACCCCCTCTCGATTCGATGACTGACACGAGCTCGCGAGTGCTCCGCAGGGCTCGTGTAATCTGCGTCTGCCCGACCTGATTCGGCTCGTAGTCGGCGACCTTGCGAAGGATCATCGTTCGGCTGAGAACCTCGCGCAAGCTGGACGGGTAGCGCTTGCGTCGGCTGATGAGCTCCCCTGCAAATCGGGCCTGAACGAAAGCGTGGCCCCACTCGGCGCCCGCTCCGGAAGGTCGGATACCTGCCCGGCTCAAGGCGCAAACGGCTGCCTGGAAACAGGCGTAGTAGCTGCGATTGGCGCAGTTGTTGTAGCGGCCGTTGGCGAGCTCGCTCTCAGCGCCTGCCAGGCTCTCTCGGGCCTTTGCCAGGAACACCTGGTCTAGCTGGATCATGCGTTGGCCCTCGCTCCGCTCCCGAGTGTGACGCTCAGTAGCCCACGGCGCAGCCGTCGCCGCGCTTGTCGCTGCCGGCGAGGTAGCCGCCGTCCGGGAGGCGCCAGATGATCTGGCCGCGGCCGTAGGTCACGTCGCTGTCGCCGCGGCGGATGTCGTGCCCTCGCGATTGGAGGCCCTCGACGATCTCCGGAGCGACCTCCTGTTCGACCGCGACCGCTCGGCCCTCGATCCAGCGCCAGCGTGGAGCATCGAGACTGGCCTGCGGGTTCAGGTGGTAGTCGAGCATCTTGACCATCACCTGCATGTGCCCCTGCCCCTGCATCGAGCCGCCCATCACACCGAAGGGGCCGACGGGTTGCCCTTCGCGGGTGAGGAAGCCGGGGATGATCGTGTGGAAGGGGCGCTTGCCGGGCGCGAGCTGGTTCGGGTGGCCGGCCTCGGCCGTGAAGCCGTAGCCGCGATTGTGGAGGGCGATGCCCGTGCCGGGGACGACGATGCCCGAGCCGAAGCCCATGAAGTTCGATTGGATGTAGCTGACCATCATTCCGTCCGCGTCGGCCGCGCAGAGGTAGATCGTGCCGCCCGGTCGGGGCCGGCCGGGCGCCGGCTCGACCGCCTCCTGGCCGATCAGCGCCCGCCGCTCGGCGGCATAGGCCGGATCGAGCAGCCCCGGGACCGGCACGTCGACGTGCTCGGGGTCGGCCACGTAGCGCTTGGCGTCGATGAGGCTCAGCTTCAGGGCTTCGATCTGGAGGTGGTACGACTCGACCGACTCGGCAGGATGTTGGGCCAGATCCAGCCCGTCCAGGATGTGGAGGGCGATCAGGGCGGTGATGCCCTGGCCGTTCGGCGGGATCTCCCAGACGTCGTAGCCGCGATAGCTGGCCTGGATCGGGTCGACCCAGGCCCCGCGGTGCGCGGCGAGGTCCTCCCGCGCGATCAGCCCGCCCGTCTCGGCCGCGAAGGCGGCGATCGCGTCGGCGAGCCGGCCCTCGTAGAAGTCTTGCCCGTTGCTCCTGGCGATCGTCCGCAGCGTCGCCGCGTGGGCCGCGCTACTCCAGCGCTCGCCCACCCTTGGTGCCCGTCCGCGGGGTGCGAACGTGTCGTACCACGGGCGAAACTCGGGACCCTCCAGCTCCGCGAACACTTTCTCGGCTGCGACGTCCCAGTAGTGGCCGATGGTCGGCGAGACCGGATAGCCCTGCTCGGCGTAGAAGATGGCCGGCTCGAACAGGCGCTCGAATGGCAGCCGTCCGAAGCGCTCGTGCAGGTCGAACCAGGTGCGGGGTGTGCCCGGCACGGTGACGCTCCACCAGCCGCGGGCCGGAATCTGGTCGTGGCCCGCCGCGTGGAGCGCCTCGATGGTGGCGCGGGCCGGGGCCCGGCCGGAGCCGTTGTAGCCGTGGAGCGTGTCGCCGTCCCAGACCAGGGCGAAGGCATCGCCGCCGATCCCGTTCGAGGTCGGCTCGAGCACGGTCAAGGCGATACCGGTCGCGAGCGCGGCGTCGACGGCGTTCCCGCCATCCTGGAGCATGCGCAAGCCGGCCTGGGCCGCCAGCGGCTGGCTCGTCGAGACGACGCCGCGCGGCGCCAGCACGGGCATCCGCTGCGAGTGATACGGGTAGCCGTCGAGACCGATCTGCAACGTGGTGTCCCTCCCCTGTGACTTTAACCGAGGTCGCTCAACCGAAGTCCCTCACTACGGCGTCGGCCGCTCGCCGACCCGAAACCATCGCCCCCTGGATCGAGGCCGCGTCGCGGTGGTCACCACAGACGTAGAGCCCGCGCCGCGGCCGGACCGGTCTCGCCGGCTCGGCCAGGGCCGGCGCCGACTGGTCGGGCAGGGCGTGGGCGATGCGGTAGGTCCGGAGGTGCCGCCAGCCCTGCACCGTTGCCCCGAACCACTCGCGGAGCTGCGCTCGCACCGCGCCTTCCAGGGTGGCGTCATCGCCCATCGGGATGCCGATCACCGACGCCGAGACGAGCGCCGCCCCGACCGGCCCGTAGGACGGCGCGACGTTGGTGAGCACGCAGACGTTGTTGACCGGGCCGACCCCATCGCCATCGAGGACCAGGACCGGCTCGTCCAACGGCGGCGCGTCGGCGGCAAAGTACAGGCAGGTCTGGCCGCGGGAGCCGGTCGGACGCAATGGGAGCAAGTCGGCCGCGGCCGGCCCCTCCGTGGCGACGACGACCGCCTGTGCCGTGAGGCGCTCGCCCGACGCCAGCGTGACCCCGCCCTCGTCAACCGACGCCACCGTCGCGCCCGTTCGGACGGCGCCGGCCGGCAGACGCGCGGCGATCTGCCGTGGTAGGGCCTCCATACCCTGCGCCGGCACGGCCGCGTAGCCGAGGGCAAACGTGCGAAAGAGGTAGTGGAACAGGCGGCTCGAGGTCGCGAGGTCCCGCTCGAGGAAGATCCCGCCGAAGAACGGTCGAAAGAAACGATCGACGATCGCGTCGGAGAAGCCCGCCTGACGCAAAGCCTCGAGGGTCGTCCGTTCAGACTCGGCGAACAGCTCGGCCGGCCTGGCCGCTGCGACGCGCAGCCGCAGTCGGGCGATGCGCAGCTTATCCGCCAGCGTTCCGATCGGCGAGAGCGCGGTCGTCGTCGCTCGCAGCGGGCACCGGAACGGATCGACCACCCGATGGAATCGGCCCTCGAAGCGGACCAGTGCGCCGGGCTCGAAGCGTTGGAGGTCGAGCGCGTCGAAATCGAGGACCCGGCGGGCCTCCGAGTAGCGCGTCAAGAGCACCTGGAAGCCGCGATCGAGCAGGAAGCCGTCGAGGCTGTCGGTGCGGACCCGCCCACCGATACCGTCCGACGCCTCGAGCACCAGCGCCCCGACCCCGCGCTCGCGCAGCCGCCGCGCCGCGCACAACCCGGCCAGCCCCGCGCCGACGATCACGACGTCAGCAGTAGACACCCTACCCCCTCGTGGCAAGCATTGAGTCTGCTCACCGGAAGCTTAGCCGAAATCCTGCCGGCGCTCTCGGTAGGCCGGGTGACCGTCAAGGTACAGTGGCGACGACAGTTCGAGTTGGCGGTGAGGCTCAGCTCAATTGCCCGGTCAACTGACCAGCGCTTGCCTCTGCTGTGCGCGGTCTCTCAGCGCGCGAACCTGGCGCTGGAGGAGGCCGACCAGCTTGCCGCCGAGGCCGTCGAGGCGATCCGTGCTGACCCCTCCGGATGAGAGTACCGGGGCATCACGATCCTCTCCCCGACAGCATTCCTCGCCGTATTAGGACAGCAGCGGCGCTGACCGCGGCCGACGGCGGTGGAGTGAGGCTCACCCTAGCTCAGCACCGCGATTTTGTTGCGCTCGATCAAGTCCCAGTCGATCTCGTAGCCCAGGCCGGGGCCGGTCGGGGCGTGGACGTAGCCTTCGCCGTCGACGGCGATATCCTGGACGAGGCCGTGCTTCTGGGCGCTGTCCGGCTGCAAGACTTCGAAATAGTCGCAGTTTGGGATCGCCATCGTGATGTGGAGGTTGGCGACGTTGTTGAGGGAGTTGCCGCCGTGATGAATCTCGCACTTCATCCGAAACGCCTCGGCCAGGTGGGCGATCCGCAGCATCGGAGTGATGCCGGCCTTGACCGCGACGTCGCCGCGGAGCATGTCGGTAGCGCTTTCGAGGATCCAGGACGTGTAGCCGTAGAGGCCGCCCGGCGAGTACTCGGTCGCCAGGATCGGGATGTTGAGCTTCTGCTTGAGCTTGACGTAGCCATAGATGTCATCCTCGGCGAGCGGATCCTCGTACCAGAAGTAGTCCATCTCCTGGATGGCTAGCCCCACCCGGAGGGCGTCCTCATACCCGTATGCCCACATCGAGTCGAGCATCAGGACCATCGAGTCGCCGATGGCCTCCTTCACGGCCGCGCAGATCGCGAGATCTTGCTTTGGATCGCCGTTCGGGTGGATCTTGTAGGCCTGCCAGCCGCGGGCTCGGAAGCCGAGCGCCTCGTCGACGTACTCCTGGGGATGCTTCATGGCGGCGGACGAGGCGTAGGCCGGGACTTTCTCACGGTAGGTTCCGAGCAGACGGTGGATCGGCAGGCCGGCCACCTTGCCGGCGATATCCCAGAGCGCCACGTCGACCGCGCAGATCGAGCGCGCGTCGACGACCCGATTGCGGCTCCAGAGGTCGCCCCAGATCGCGCCGATGTCGAGCGGATTCCGCCCCATCACCAGTGGCTTCAGCCGCTGGAGGACCTGCGCCGCGAACTCGTCGGCGCCCTGGGATGCCGATCCGAGGAACGAATGCCCCTCGACACCCTCGTCCGTCTTGATGGTGACGACGCCGACCTGCTTCGACCCGCCCACAGGCATGGCGTAGGTCGTCTCCGGCGCGTCCCAGCGATGGAGGGTAATGGTCAGGTCGGTGATCTTCATGCAAAGCCCCCTGTGACTCGCGGTGCCCGGGATTCTCGCCGAAGGGACGAGACCCGTCAAACCGGCGGCACCCGAGCACCACGGCGATCTGGGGACCGCCCCGCGCAACTACGCGCTCAAGGCCATGGCCCGAGGCACACTGGTCGGCTTCCGCGCTCATGCCTGCTCCTGCCACCCTCGCAGCAGCGCCGTCGCCTCGGCCACGACGCGCTCGACGATCGTGGCGGCCGGTTCGACGGCGTCGATCAGGCCGGCCGTCTGACCGGTGTAGAGGATGGCTTCGGACACATCGCCCGTCGCCCGGGCTTGACGCAGATGGGCGGCCACCTCGGCCTGCCGGTAGCGCAGCTCGCCCTCGCGGCCGAGCCATCTCTCCACGAATCGGTTGCGCTCGACGCGGGCGTAGGCGCCGGGCCAGACGTTGCCGCTGGCGATGTCGGGGATCTCCGTCACCAGGGTGTTGTGCCCGTCGCTCTCGACGATGACCTGCTTGTAGCTCGCCGGCAGCGGCGCCTCCGGCGTGGCCAGGAAGCGCGTGCCGAGCAGCACCCCGTCGGCGCCGAGCATGAGCGCCGCCGCCAGTCCGGCCCCGTCGGCGACGCCGCCGGCGGCGAGCACGGGCAGGTTCGGCAGCGCTCGAGCGACCATCGGCACCAGGACCATCGTGCCCATCAGGCCGACGTGGCCGCCGCCCTCGGTGCCCTGCGCCACGATGACGTCGGCGCCGGCGGCCGCCGCCCGGTGCGCCTCGGCCACCGTCGAAACCATGTGCATAACCAGTGCGCCGGCGTCGTGGGCGCGGGCAAACAGACCGGCCAGATCGTAGGTCGGCCCGGCCCAGGCCGTCGAGAGAACGGTCGGGCGGGCGGTCAGCACGGCGGCGACCGCCGCCTCGTCGGCCAGGAAGAGCAGCAGGTTGAGACCGAACGGCCGCTCGGTCAGCCCGCGGATGGTCTCGGCCAGCCGGGCGATCTCCTCCGGCGTCCGTCCGGCACAGCCCTGGATCCCCAGCCCGCCGGCATTGGATACCGCCGCCACGAGCGCTGGGCTGGTGCCGGCGCCCATCCCGCCCAGGATCACCGGATGCGTGACGCCGAGGCGCGTGGTCGCCCGTGTCTTCAGCATTGCCTCATCCTCGTCGCGGGAGCAGCGTACCCGCGCCCTTCCGCCCGGCCGAATTGTAGGGGATGTTTGCAGCCGGGGGTGGAGCCACCTCCGCGAAGACGGAGCGATCCTGGCGCAAGAGCATGATTGGGTATCCAGAGAAGGGTGTGCCCCAGAATTGTGAGCTACTCGGAGTAGCCCTCACCCAGCCTCTCCCAGAGAATCCAGGAGTACCGGAAGGCGTGCTCCGGTCCGCTATCCTATCCGCCGACGGGTGAGATGCGTCCTGTCGCGGCGAATCGACGGTGGGGAGGGGTCGCATGGCGGTCGAATCGGTCCTTGGGCGGCGGGTCAGGCGAGTGGATGGGGCGGAGAAGGTCACCGGGCAGGCCCGCTTCGGGGCCGACGCGCAGATACACGGGTTGCTCCACGTTCGGCTGGTGCTCAGCCCTTACGCCCATGCCCGCGTCCTACGCGTCGACGCTAGCCGCGCGCTCGCCCTGCCCGGGGTTGTCGCGGTCGCCACCGCCGACGACCTGGCGCCGCACGTCAAGGGCGCGCCGACGACGCGGGCCAAGGAGCTGCTGGCGAGGGGCGTCGTGCGCTTCTGTGGTCAGCCGGTCGCGGCTGTGCTGGCCGAGA
>JACCZL010000916.1 GCA_013695975.1 Chloroflexota bacterium | reverse complement strand
CCCATCACAAACACTCCTCGTTGCTGTGCCGACCTGTACTTGATGGCCGCTGACCTCTCCGCTGCCTCGTGCTAATAATAAGGATGCGTCCGCGGTCGAAAAACTTACGCCGCGCATGCACCGATCGCGCGATCGGGACCAGCCCGCGTGGCGGGGCATGGGCGAGCGGTCGTTGTCACTCCCGCGCACCATTGCGCCCTGCGCCCAAAGAGCATCCGCGACGCAGAGCATGACGCGCACTCCCAGACGGCCGGTGCGTTGGCCCGCGGCGGGCTGACGCGGTACCCTTCTCTACTGTCTTTCGTTACCGCCCCACCCTACCACCCGGCCGGCCGAGTGGGGGCGGCGCCGCTGGAGACTCCACCGACACGATGAAGCAGCGCAACCCGGTCCGACGACGACCTCGAAGTTTGCGGCGGCCGCACCTGCCGCCACCTCGGCCCGCGGACCGCCCCTCCGTGGGGATGCCGATTGGTGGGGCCTGGCGTTGCGCTGGGGACCGCGTGGTGGCGGCTGGGCACACCGTCCGGCGACCACGATCAGTCCCGGTGGTCGAGGCCCGACCATCTGCGCGGCGACTGGGATGGGGCGTCTTCTTCCTGACACTGGCCGTCTACGTCCTTACGGCCAACGGCCATCACACCGGTCAGGACCAGGAGTATTTCTTCCGCATGGCCCAATCCATCGCTCGCAACAGGTCGTTCGCGATCGAGCCGCTGGGCTTCCAGAACGACGCCGGCCAGGTGGGCGTCGAAGGGCGGTTCTATGCCCAGTACGCGCCCGGGCTACCCGTCGCGCTAGTGCCGCTGGTGCTGATCGGGCAGAGCCTGGCGCGGCCGGCCGAGGCCCTCGCCCGCTTCTACCCCTACCAGATACCAAATCCGTCGGAGCTGGGTCCTCGAGTGGCCGTCAGCTATTTCAACGCGCCGATCGAAGCGGCCACGGCCGCGTTGCTCGCCGTGCTCGTCCTGCGGCTGGGCTACCCGCCGCGCGCCGCCCTCTTCACCGCCCTGGCCTACGCCTTCGCGACCTTTGCCTGGGGGCAGGCCCGCGTCGTCTTTGCTGATCCGCTCCAGGGCCTGCTGCTGCTGCTCGGTTGCCTCCTCCTCGTCGAAGCCTCGCCGTCGCGGGCGCTCCTCGGCGGCGGCGCCCTTGCCCTGGCGATGCTGGTCAAACTGACCAGCGCCCTGGCCGTGCCAGTCCTGCTCCTCCTGCCCGACGCGGATGGGCGACCGCTCTGGCGCAGACCGGCCATGGCGGCGCGGGTAGTCGGTCCGGCCATCGCGGCAGTGGCGTTGCACGCGCTCTACAACGTCGCTCGCTACGGGTCCCCGTTGAGCACGGGCTACTATTCGAGCGGGGGGGGCGGGCTCGATTTCGGGGGTAACCCCCTCGTCGGACTGTACGGCCTGATCATCTCGGCCGGGCGCGGGGTGATCTGGTACGCCCCACCGATCCTGGCCGCGGTCTGGGCCTGGCGACGCTTCGCTCAGGGGCGCCGGCACGTCGCGCTGGCGATCGCCGCGCTGGTCGTCGTGTGGTTCGTCGTTCACGCGCTTTGGCGGGACTGGCACGGTGGCTGGAGCTGGGGGCCACGCTACCTGCTGCCAATCCTACCACTGCTGATCCTGCCTCTAGCCGAGTGCTGGCTTCATCCACGGGCTCGGCGCCTGACCTTCGGGCTGATCGCTGTTGGCGCCGCGATCCAGTTACCCGGCGCGCTCGTCGACTTCTGGGTCGCGGGCGACCTGGCCCGACGGCTCTACCACCAGCGCTGTCGCACCTGTAACGACCCCGACTTCAGCGCCTTCCATTTCTTCGATCCGGCGGTGTCCGACATCGGACTGCAGATCGGACTGCTGCTGAACGGACGGCTCGACCTGGCCTGGATCACCTACGGCGGTACCTGGCTGGCGCCCATCACGCTCGGACTCGTCGTCGCCCTGGCCTGCATCGGGATCGGACTGCTTGGACCGCGATCTCGCCAGGCCGCGGCTGGCCTCTTTGGTCTCGGCGGGGTGCTCGCAGCGGTCGCCATCGTCAAGCTCGGCTGGAGCGCGATGGAAGTTGTCCAGCCACAGGAGATCATGTTTGGCGAGGGGACGATCATGGCCCACGCCGGGCGCCTCCTACGCGGCGAGCCGCTCTACCAGCCCCTCGACCGTCCGCCGGACACCATCGTCGCCTATACCCCGCTCTTTCACTGGGTTACCGCCGCGATCCAGGCCCTCCTTGGTCCGGGCTTCGGCCCGGGACGGGTACTCTCGTTCGCCGCCGTGCTGGTGATCACTGGCCTGGCGGTGTACCTCGCGGTGCGTGAAACCGGCGACCGTTGGGCCGGCACGTTCGCAGGCCTCCTCTTCTTTACCCTCGGTCTGCCGTGGATCTACCCGCGCTGGGACCTTGCCGGTGCTGAGCCGGTCTCGGTCGCCCTGGAGCACCTCCTCAGCGGCAGTCTCCGGGGCATGATCCCCTGGATATCGCTTTACCGCGTGGACGGCCTCGGCGTGGCGCTGAGCCTCGGTGCGATCACCCTTCTTCACGGCGGCACGACACGACGGCGGGTGCTCCTCGCGGCGGTCCTTGCTACCCTGGCGTTCCTGACCAAGCAGACCCTGGTCGCCGCGGGGGTCGCCGGTGTCATCTGGCTGTGGCGTGAGGACCGAAGCAAAGCGGCCATCTTCGCGGGGACCGGCCTGGCCATCACGCTGGTGACCGGCCTGGCCCTCGAGATCAGCACTGGCGCGTTCCTCGCAAACGTGGTCCTCTCAAACGTGAACCCGATCCGCGCGGACGCCCTGGCGGCGAGCCTCGGGCTGCTCGTCCGATTCCAGGCGGGCCCGCTGGCCATCGCGGGCCTCTACGTCGTGTACCGACTGCGCACGGGCGTGAAGGGCGGGGAACGCCTGCTCCTCTACTTCTGGATCGCGTCGCTACTGCCACTGGTCGGATTGGCCAAAGTCGGCTCGAACCACAACTATTGGATCGAGACCGCCGCGGTGACCGCGGTGCTGGCGACGCTGGGGACGTGGACGTATCGACGGCGGTACGCCGAGCAGGGGAGCGCCCGGGCACTCGTCCCGATCCTCTTGATCGCCGCGAACGTCACGCTGGTGCTGCCAGTCGTCAACGGAGATCGACTGCCCCGCTCCAGCCAAATCTGGTTGGAGCGGGGGTACGTCGAGGGATTTCAGCGCGTGGTCGAGCGTGTCCGCAACGAGCCGCGGGCGGTGCTGGCCAATCCGCTCGACGTGCTCGCCCTGGCCGGACGGCCGATCCTCTTCGAACCGTACATCTTCAGCATTCTGCTCGAGCAGGGCAAGTGGGATGCCGGCCCGCTCGTGCGACGGATCTGCGGCGGCGAGATCGGCCTCGTGGTCCTCGACCAACGGCTGGAAACGGACAACCCGGGCTACCACGGCTATCCCCACTGGCCGGCCCCGGTGCTGCGAGCGCTCCGCCAGACGATGACCCTCGAGGCCATCCAGAGTGACCGGGCCCTCTACGTCCCACGGCTGGGCGCGGCCTGCCGCCCATAGGGAATGTTGGCCGGTCGCCCCGACCGGGGCTTGCGAGCTGCCAGGATGCAGCGGATGCCGAACGGCCAGCGTAGCCGACGGCCAAGCGCCCGCTCGAGGCCGAGGGCGGCGCCGAGCAGGGCGCTCGAACCGGTCGTGCGGATGTTTTGCTCGACGACGCGGCGTTGGAGGGCCCGCTCGCGAGAGAGGAAGCGCTTGTTGCGGAGCTTGACCGCGGCGAAGACTGGGTAGAGCAGCACGCCGAGATGGGTGGCCCTGACAATCTCGAGGCCGCTCGACTGGACCAGGCGGCGCAGCCCGGACATCGCGTAGCGGCGATGGTGCAGGAGCAACTCGTCGTAGACGTCATACAGGTTCGGACCGGCCGGAACCTCGAGGATCAGCAGTCCGCCCGGTCGCAAGACGCGCTGGACTTGATCGAGGGCGCCAGCATCGTCCTCGATATGCTCCAGGACGTTGAGCATGATCACCGCGTCAACGCTGCGATCCGGCAGCGGACAGGTGGTGAGGTCGAATTGCAGCAGCGGGACATCGGGCAAGGACCCGGCCAGCTCCTCGAGCGGACCGCGGACGTAGTCGGCCCCGATCACGAAGGCGTCGGGCAGCCGCCGCCTGAGCAGGCGGAGCATGAAGCCGGACGAGCAGCCGATCTCGAGGAGCACCGGCGTCCGGGCGCGGAGGGCGCCCAGCGGTTCGAGCGCCAACTCGCGCGAGGCTCGATCGATCGGATGGTTCGAGCCGGCCGTATCCTCGTGGAAGGCGGTCAGCTCGTCGGTCCACCCGGAGTCGCCGATCTGGTAGGAGAGCACCGACACTCGCTCGTCGCCGAGCCGAAAGCCGCGTCCCAGCCATTCAGGCGAGTCGGATGCCCCTGATGGAGTGGGCCAGGGATACTCGAACGGTCGGCCTGGCATCAGTAACGGCCGAAGCGGATACGGAGGAGGTCGACGAAGTTCCGGAGGTTGCCCTGGACGAGTTGCAGACGACTGTCGCCGTCGTCGCGCCAGCGGATGCCGACTTCCTTGACCTGGTAACGGAGCTGCTCGGCCAGCCAGAGGATCTCGACATCGCACATGTACCCGTCGATCCGCGCGCGGCGGAAGATCTCGAGCGCCGCCCCCCGCTGGAAGAACTTGAAGCCGCACTGGGTGTCGCGGATATGGTGGAGCCCGACGATGCCGTGCATGACCAGGGCGAACCCGCGCGAGCCCCAGCGGCGGTACCAGGGCTGATGGACCTCGATCCGCGAGTCGTCGAGGGCGCGCGAGCCGATCACCACGTCGTAGCCCTGGCGCAGCCAGGGCAGGAGCTTGGTCGCCTCGTCGATCGGGGTCTTATAGTCGGCGTCGAGGAAGCCGACGATCTCACCGCTCGCAAGCGCCATCCCTCGGCGGATGCCATGGCCCTTGCCGTGCCGTCCGCGTTCGGCGCTCAGCCGCAGTTGGGGCCAGTCACGGGCCGCCTGGCAGACGATCTCGGGGGTCGCGTCGTCGCCGTCCGCGGCCACGATCACCTCGTAGGCGTAGCCCTGATCCTCCAGAAAGGTCCGCATCGCCGCGAGGGCCCGGCCGATCGACGCGGCCTCGTTGTAGGCGGGTAAGATGACGCTCAAGTAGGGGTCGATGGACAAGCCGCGCGCCTCCCGAGTACAAGAGTATACGGAAACGACCACCACCCCCCCGATGGTCCGCGCCCAGGGCCCTAATGACCCGGCGCCCTCCGGGGCCGGCCTATTCTGGGCAGCCTGGCTGGTGAGCGCCGCGGTCTGCGCCGCCCTGCTGTTCGTGCCCGGCTATCCCGGCGACGTCGTGCATTACAAGTACTGGACGCGGCTGGTCACCCTCGGCGGGATCGGCGCGGCGTACTCGGGGACCTATCCCGAGACCTATGCGATCTACCCGCCGATCACCCTCTACGCCTATGGAATCGTCGGCCTGCTCTACCGTCTGCTGGCCGATCCGAGCTTCGACGTCGAGGCGATGCTGGCGAGCCAGGTCCTGTCAGTCGGCATCAAGGCCGTGGCGATTACCTTTCATCTCGCGCTGGGATTCGCGATCTACCGGCTGACCCGAGCACGGGCCAATGGCCGCGTCGGGGCGCTGACGGCGGCGCTCTATCTGCTCAATCCGGCCGCCATCTTCGACGTCGCCTACTGGGGCCAGCCGGACGCGGCGCATTCGCTGTGGGCCGTACTGGCCTTCGGCCTGCTCGATCTCGGGCGCGATCGGGCCGGCGCGGTCGCCTTCGGGCTCGCCGCGATGACGAAGCCCCAGGCCTGGGCCCTCTTTCCGCTCTTCGTCTACGCCGCCTGGCTGCGTACCGGCCGGCGGCGGACGGTCACCGGTTTGGCGCTCATCGCCCTGACCGCGGCGGTCGTGGCCCTCCCATTTCTCCTCGCCGGACGCCTGGGCGATTTCCTGACGCTCCCCGAGCAGATCGCGTCGACGATGCCGGTGGCCTCGGCCTTCGCTCATAACCTGTGGTGGCTTGTCACCAGGGGGACCGAGCCGCTCGTCTTCGATCGGGAGGCCCTGATCGGGCTGCTGAGCTACCGCGACGTCGCCGGTCCGATGGTCCTGCTGGTGGCCGCGATCGGCCTCTGGAGACTGCGACGGGCGCCCTCGGACGGGCTGTTCCTGATCGCGGCCTATCAGGCCTTCGGCTGGTTCTGTCTGACGACGCGGGCCCACGAGAATCACGCCTTCTTCGTGCTCCCGCTGCTGGCGATGGCGCTGCCGACCGTTCCATGGGCACGAGTCCTGTTCGCCGGCATCACCCTCACACTGTTCCTTAATATGGCGCTGCACGACCCGCTCCTGGCGCCTCGGCTGCAGGCGCTGGCGGCGCCCGACACCCTCTGGCGGCTCCAGATGGCGAACGCCAGCCTCAACCTACTTATGCTCGCCGGCTGGACAGCGCTCCTGCTTCGCCCGTCGCTCGGCCGCCTGGCGACCCACTCGGGTACAATCCCGGTCCATCGCCCCATCCGCGGACCCGCCCCGCGGACCGGCCAGTCCACCGCCCCCTCCGAAAGGTAGCTCCTCGGACGTGAACCGCCGCCCCACGTCAGTCCGGCCCATCGCATCGCCCGGCGCCGAGCATCGTGGCATGCGGATCGGGATCTTGATCGTGGCGTACAACGCGGTCGGGACCCTCGCCAGGGTCCTGCGCCGGATTCCGGACGACGTCTGGAGGAACGTCGAAGAGGTCGTCGTCTTCGACGACGCCAGCCCCGACAGCACCTACGAGCTCGCGATCGGCTACAAGACGCTCTCACGTCTCGAGAACCTGACGGTGATCAAGAACGAGCGCAACCTGGGCTACGGGGGCAATCAGAAGCTCGGCTATCAGTACTTCATGGACAAGGGCTTCGACGTCGTCGTCCTGCTCCACGGGGACGGGCAGTACGCCCCCGAGGTCCTGTCGCACATGTATGCCCCGATCGTCGCCGGCGAGGCCGACGCGGTCTTCGGCTCCAGGTTCATGCCCGAGTACGGCGGCCCACTCAAGGGCGGCATGCCACTCTATAAGTACGTCGGCAACAAGATCCTCTCGGAGATCGAGCGACGAACCCTCAAGCTGGACCTGACGGAGTTCCACAGCGGCTATCGGGCCTACGGGCTGGCGGCGCTCCGGCAGATCGACCTGTCGAGGATGACCGACGACTTCCACTTCGACACCGAGATCATCGTCAAGCTGACCCACCAGGGCTTCCGGATCCTGGAGGTCCCGATCCCGACCTTTTACGGCGACGAGATCTGCCACGTCAACGGGACGAAGTACGCCTACTACATCGTCCGGTCCCTGGTCCGCTACCATCGGACGGTCCAGGGATCAGCCGCCTGCGCGGAGTATGCCGAGTACCTGCCCGTCGCACCGGTGACACAGCGTGATCCCTCGCATCACTACTGATTTCCGCCATCGCTGGGCCGCCGAGAGACGGGCGCGGAGTCGCTCGCGGCAAGCGGCCGCGCGAAACTCCGGCGATCTCACGATCCAGCCCGCCGCGCCAGCGCCTGGTCCGATGGTGACATTCAACTGGCCCGCCCGAGCCCGCCTCTGGCGGCTGGCCCCCATGGCGGCCGCGCTCACCGCCGTCGCACTGGTATACGCCTGGTTCGCCACCGGCGGCACGGGGCACTTCGGCGTCGGCGGTCCGGAACCGACCGCGGGTGCGTACTACGATCTGCTCGGCGAGGCGTTCCTGGCGGGCCAGTTGCATCTGAAGGTGACGCCTCGGCCGGAGCTTCTGGCGCTACCCAATCCGTACGATCCGTCCCGCAACGATGGACTCAGGCTGCACGACGCCACGCTTTACCGCGGGCGCTACTACCTGTACTGGGGGCCGGTGCCCGGGCTGATCCATGCCCTCTGGCGACTCGTCACCAATTCGCCACTCTACGACAGCATCGTGGGAGTTGGGGCGGCGCTGGTCATGAGCGGAAGTTTCTGGCTGATCCTGAGACGGGTGCGGCAGCGGTACTTCCCGCGCGGCGCGTCATGGGTGGTGTGGGGCAGCAGCCTGACGTTCGCGGCGGGCGGGATCATGCTCTACCTCGTCGGCCGACCCGCCGTCTATCACGAGGCTCTGCTGATGGCTGCCGCCTTCCTCGTCCCGGCCTGGTACAGCCTGCTGCTCGCATGGGAGCCAGGCGCGGGCAGGCGACGCTACCTACTCTTGAGCGGCGTGCTGCTCGGCTGCGCGATCGGCTCCCGAGTCACCTATCTTGTCTACGCGGTCGGTCCTGGACTGGTCCTCGCCTGGGGCCTGCTGCGGGCGGGGCTCGGAGCCCGTCGGGCAGCGCTGCTGGACCTGGTGGCCTTCGGGGCGCCACTAGCGGTGACCGGGCTCCTGCTGGTGCTCTACAACGTGCTGCGCTTCGGCTCGCCCATCGAATTCGGCGTGTCCTACGTCTTGCAGGGCTCCACATCCTACTACGCGATGACCCGTCAGCCGGATGGATCGATGGGTTCGTTCTTCAGCCCGGCGGTCATCGGCCAGAACCTGATGATCTACCTATTCGGCCTCCCGGACATCCATCTCGTCTACCCCTACTTTCCCGTGGCGTGGGTAACGCGCTACACCGGCAGCGGCTTCACCTTCCCCGACGTCAGCCAGTACCGAGACATATTGGTTGAGCCGCCGGTCATCTCACTGTTCCTGCTGTCCCCCACGAGCCTGCTCGCGCTGCTCTTGCCGATGGTGTTCGTCCCGCGCCGAGGCTTCGGGCTCGGTGGCCTACGTCCGTGGGCCACCGGCATCGCGCTCGGGGCGCTGTTCATGCTCCTGCTGCTTAGCGCCAGTCGCGGCGTCACAGTCCGCTACACGGTGGATGTCCTGCCGGCCATCACGTTGCTGGGCGCAGTGGCACTGCTCGCCGGCTCGGCCGGCCGCGGCGTGGGGACGTGGGCGCCCACCCAATCGCTGCTCGTTCTCGTCGCGACCGTTGGCTGGGGGATGTCGCTACTCTTCGGGTTGCTGCTCGGGTTCGGCGTCTGGCTGCACTCGTTCCCGATCCAGGCAGCGCAGGTCCAGTCGGTTTCCAACGAGTGGGTCGCCCGGCTCGGCGCGACCCTGCGGCCGGGTAGCGTGCAGACATGGACCGAGCCCACCGGACGCACCACCTGGCGCGGCCTCGATGGCCGTTACCTGAAGGACGGGACGATCTACCTCCGCGTCCCCGAGCCCGGAACGACCCTGGTCCTCCGCTTCGCCTCGCAGCTCCCGGCCGGGACCGAGCTGGCGATCGTGGTCGATGGCGAGACCCGCATGCGCGGGTCGATGGCGGCCAGCCAGCAGGTCTGGTGGACCCCACCCCTAGCCGACTTGGAGACTGGGGAGATCGTGCCGATCCGCCTGCAGGTATTCGGCCAGGCGACGTTCCCACCTGGGAGCCACCTGCCGCTGGTCATCTCAAGCCTGCATTTCACTCGCGGCCCCGACGAGGCCGCGCTCTACCGCCGCTTGGTACGCTGAGAGGTGCCGTTCAGGTCGCCTCTGGGGCGCTGTGCGATTGACCATCTTCCAGCAGGTTCGGTACCATCCGTCAGCTTCACCTGGCCGGAGGTTCGGCCGTGACGGCTGGGCGCGCGAGCACCTTTCACTATGATGCCCTGCCCACCAGAGGAGACTCTGTGGTCACTGCTCGTGCGGGCGGGATTTCGGCCGCTGCACATCGACGTGCAGCGGATCAAGCTCGGCTGCTCACTGTATGCCAGCGCAACCAAGTCGCATGGGAACGAGGCCGATGGAGAGTGTGGCGGACGAACGTGAACTGACTGGCGCTCATCGCGGGCACATCGAGCGATGTCACAAGCCAGCGACCAGGGCCGAACAGCAGTCCGATGGACGTAGCTGAGGATGGAGACGCGGATGCTGGGCGTGCGGCCAGCGGCGGCCCGGACGCTCGGGGTCGACGGGCCGTGCCACCTGTGTGATGGCGACGACTGGTCGTATCTCTTCCGGAGCGGCGCGGTTCTGGTGTACCGGTGCGCAGACTGTGGACTCACCCGCGGGCATCCTCAGGGGCCTCCGGAGGATCGGGTGATCGATGGCGGTACCCTCGGTCGGGCAGACCCGGGGATGGAATACCTGCCGGTGCCAGACTCCCTGCCGGAGCGTGAGGCTGCGAAGGGATACCTTCGGCTCCTCCGCGGGCAAGGGCAGATCGGGTCGCTGCTGACCGTGGCGCCGACGGGGCACCCGTTCGCCGACGTGGCCCACGCGGACGGCTGTCGCGTGGAGACGTGGCTGAACGTCGCGGAGCTTGGGCGGGCAACGCTGCCTGAGCACCACTATGACAGCGTGATCGTCGTCTTCCAGCTCGAGAAGTCGACCGAGCCACTGGCCATGCTGGAAAAGCTTCGCCGAGCGCTCACTCAGAATGGGAGCCTGCTGGTCGTCACCCCCTCGCTCGAAAGCTGGCCGGCGCGGCTCTTTCGAGACCAGTGGACGGAATGGCGCCCTGAGAACCTCTACTATTTCGATCCGCAGACGATTCAGGGAGCACTCCTGCGGGCGGGCTTCGGCGAGGTCCGAGTCAGGCCCGATGAACGTTTGTACTCCCTCCAGCATCTGCATGATCGAGCGCGCGCCTTCCCGCACACGGCGCTCACGCGCTCGATCCGTCTGCTGTCGCACGGCGTGCCGGGCCCACTGCGGCGTGACGTTCGGATGAAGCTAACGGGCTCTAGTATGGTGATCACGGCCCGGCCTCGGGAGCCGCGACCGCGTCCCCTGCTCTCGATCGTCATGCCGGTCTACAACGAGCGTGAGTCGTTTGCGTTGACGATGGACGCGGTACTCGAGAAAGCTGTACCCGGGGTCGACAAGGAGATCATCGTCGTGGAAAGCAGCTCGCGCGACGGGACGCGCGAGCTGGTCCAGCAGTACCGAAATCATCCCGACGTCACGGTCCTGCTGCAGGAGCGCGCAAAGGGGAAGGGCAACGCGGTGCGCGAAGGCTTCAAGCTCGCACAAGGGGACTTCGTGCTGATCCAGGATGCCGATCAAGAGTATGACGTTGAAGACTATGATGCGCTAATTCGACCTCTCCAGACGTACCAGCGAGCCTTCGTGCTCGGATCGCGCCATATCGGTGGCTGGAAGATACGGGAATTCAATGCCACCCCGGGTGTTGTTCAACTGTTCAACTTTGGGCACCTTTTGTTCCTCTCGATGTTCAACGTGCTCTACGGACAGAGGCTACGAGACCCCTTCACGATGTACAAGGTCTTCTGGCGCGACTGTCTGCATGGGCTGCATCTTGAGTGCAACCGCTTCGACTTTGATTTTGAATTGGTCATCAAGCTCATCCGAAAAGGGTACCGGCCGCTAGAAATTCCGGTGAACTACCGTTCGCGGTCCTTTCAGGAAGGCAAGAAGGTGTCGGTTCTCAGGGACCCACTCACCTGGCTGCGTGCCCTCCTCCGCTATCGCTTCGGGTCAATCTATCGTGCTGATCCTGCGTGAGGAAGGGCCTGGGCGCAACTTGCGTCTGCGATGTTGGGCAGAGCGGCCCTACTGGCCAATCACAGTTCTTCGCAGCGGGCAGGGGCGCACCGCGAAACCGATCAGACGTTTCTGGAGTGAGCGCTGGAGATGATGGTGGGGTCCGCATGCGCACCTTCGTAACCGGGGCGGCCGGCTTCATCGGCAGCACCCTGGTCGATCGTTTGCTCGAAGACGGCCACGAGGTCGTCGGCTACGACAACCTCTCGACTGGGCACGGGCGCTTCCTGGACCAGGCGCGGCGGTTGGCGGGCTTTCGATTCGTGTCCGGCGACACGCTTGATCTGGCGGGCTTGACCAGTGCAATGGGCGGGGTCGAGACTGTCTTTCATCTCGCCGCTAACGCCGACGTGCGCTTCGGGACGGAGCGCCCGCGGCAGGACCTCGAGCAGAACACGATCGCGACCTGGAACGTCCTCGAAGCGATGCGCGCCAACGGCGTTGGACGCATCGCCTTCGCCTCGACGGGGTCGATCTACGGCGAGTCGAGCGTCTTCCCGACACCGGAGGACTGCCCGTTTCCGGTCCAGACCTCGCTCTACGGGGCCTCCAAGGTGGCGGCCGAGGGGTTGATCTCCGCCTATGTCACTGGCTTCGGGATCCAGGCGCTGATCTTCCGTTTCGTCTCGATCCTGGGCGAACGCTACACCCACGGCCACGTCTTCGACTTCTACAGCCAGCTTCGGGCGACCCCGGCGGACATCGAGATCCTGGGCAATGGCCGCCAGCGTAAGTCCTACCTGTACGTCCAGGACTGCATCGACGCGATCCTGCTAGCGGTCGAGCGAACCAGCGCGCCAATCGGAATCTACAACCTGGGTACCGACGAGTACTGCGCCGTCGACGACTCGCTGGGCTGGATCTGCGGCGAGCTGGGGCTCGATCCGGTCCGACGCTACAGCGGTGGCGAGCGGGGCTGGATCGGCGACAGCCCCTTTATCTTCCTCGACTGTGCCCGCATCCAGGCGCTCGGCTGGCGGCCAACGTTGTCGATCCGCGAGTCGGTCGTGCGAACGCTCCGCTACCTCCAGGCCAATCCCTGGCTGCTGGAGCGACGCGCGTGAGCGATGTCGGTGCGGGTGGGCGCGATCCATCGCGCCCCTACGGACCACCGCGGGTCATCGACCGGGTCTGCGTCTACGGCCTCTGGCACCTCGGCTGCGTCACCGCCGCCTGCCTGGCGGCGGAGGGGATGCCCGTCATGGGCCTCGATCTCGATCGCGAGCGAATCGCCGCCCTGCGAGACGGCCGTCCGCCGATCGCCGAGCCCGGACTGGCCGAGCTCATTCAGGCGGGCCTGGCCGCCAGGACGCTCCAGTTCACCGACGATCCGTCGGAAGCCCTGAGTCGGGCGAACGTCCTCTGGATCGCCTTCGACACGCCGGTCGACGACGACGATCGCGCGGATCCGGCGTGGGTTCGCGGCCGGCTGGAGGCGATCCGCCCGGCCGTCCAGGCCGGGACGCTGGTGATCGTCTCGTCCCAGGTACCAGTCGGCTTCACGGCGGCCCTCGAGCGGGCCTGGCAGCGCGGCGACCCCAGCCTTCGCTTTGCCTGCGCGCCGGAAAATCTCCGCCTGGGGCGGGCAATCGAGGCGTTCCGCCAACCGGAGCGGGTCGTCCTCGGGCTGGGCGAAGGCACGGATCGCGAGGTCCTGGCAGACCTGTTCCAGCCCTTCTGTGGGCGGATTGAATGGATGACGCTCCATTCGGCCGAGATGACCAAGCACGCCTTGAACGGCTTCCTGGCCCTGTCGGTGGCGTACACGAACGAGCTGGCGCGGATCTGTGAGCGGGCCGGCGCCGATGCCAGCGAAGTCGAGCGGGGGCTGCGAAGCGAGCCGAGGGTTGGGCCACGCGCCTACGTGAGCCCGGGCTCGCCGATTGCCGGCGGGACCCTCGCCCGTGACGTCGCCTTCCTGGCGCAACTGGCGGCCGAGCACGGCCAGCCGAGCCCAATCATGGATGCGATTCGGGCCAGCAATCGGCTCCACCAGGCCTGGGCCCGCGAGCGCGTCCTGGAGCTGGCGGGCGACGTCCGCGAGCCTCGCGTGGCGCTGCTAGGGCTGACGTACAAGCCCGGAACCGACACCCTCCGGCGCTCCTCGGCGCTGGAGCTCGGGCGCTGGCTGGCCGTGCAGGGCTTCGTCGTGCGGGCGTACGATCCGGCCATCCAGCCCGTGAGCGCCTATCGCGATGCACTCTTACTCGCGAACGTCGAGCTCGCCGCCAGCCTCGACGAGGCGTTGCGGGACGCGGATGTCGCGGTGCTTGCAACTGCCTGGCCCGAGTTCCGGGCCCTCCAGCCGGACGACCTCGTGAGGCGGATGCGCCATCCGCGCCTGGTGGACGAGGCCGGCTTCCTGCCGCATCTGGCCGACGATCCGCGCCTGACCTACGTACGGGTAGGCCGTCCGATCAGCCGAGAGGAGGTGGAGCGATGAAGCTGCATGGGCGGGCGGCGATCGTCACGGGCGCCAACCGCGGACTCGGGCAGGCAATCGCCGCCGACTTCGTTCGGGAGGGGGCCCACGTCGTCCTCGCCGCCCGCGATGCCGAGGCCTTGCGCGGCGTTGCCAGCGAGTTGGCGGCCAAGCGGCCCATGCCCGAGCAGCAAGTCCTGGCCGAGCCAACAGACGTCTCGCGCGCCGAGGAGGTCGAGCGGCTGGTGGGGCGGACGGTCGACGCGCTCGGACGGCTGGACATCCTGGTCTGCAACGCCGGGGTCTACGGCCCGACGGGGGCGATCGAGGTGGTCGATTGGGGCGAATGGGTCCGCGCGGTCGAGATCAATCTGTTCGGGACGGTCCTCTGCTGCCGAGCCGTCCTGCCGATCATGCAGCGACAGGGCTCGGGGAAGATCGTCACGCTCTCGGGGGGCGGCGCCACCGCGCCGCTGCCGCGGATCAGCGCCTACGCCGCCTCCAAGGCGGCCGTGGTCCGCTTCACCGAGACCCTGGCCAAGGAGGTCGAGAACACCGGCATCGACGTGAACGCGGTGGCGCCGGGCGCCCTCAATACCCGCCTACTGGACGAGATCCTCGAAGCCGGGCCCGAGCAGGTCGGCGCCGCGTTCTACGAGCGGGCGCTCCGTCAGAAGACCGAGGGCGGCACGCCGCTAGACGTGGGGGCGGAGCTGGTGACGTTTCTGGCCTCGTCGGAGAGTGACGGGATCAGCGGGCGGTTGATCAGCGCCGTTTGGGACGACTGGCGGGATTTGCCGAAGCAGCGAGAGCGGCTGGCCCCGAGCGACGTCTACACCTTGCGGCGGATCGTCCCGAGCGATCGTGGCTGGTCGGACGGATGAAGTTTGGGATCGTCGGCTGCGGGCTGATCGGCCACAAGCGCGCGCGGGCCCTCGGAGACTTTAGACTGGTCGTCTGCGCCGACGCGGCGCCCGAGAAGGCGGAAGCCCTGGCGGCCGAGCATCCGGGCTGCCGCCCGAGCGCCGACTTCAGGGACGCAGTCGAGGACCCGCGGGTCGACGCCCTGATCGTGGCCACGACCAACGACGCCCTGACGCCGGTGGCCCTGGCGGCGGTTGAGGCCGGCAAGCACGTCCTGGTCGAGAAGCCGGCCGCCCGCGACGCCGCCGAGCTACGCCCACTGCTGGCGGCGGCCGAGCGGCAGCGGGTCGTGGTCAAGGTGGGCTTCAACCACCGCTTTCACCCGGCCCTCCAGCAGGCCCGTCGGATCTTCGACGAGGGCGGGGTCGGCGAGCTGATGTACATCCGCGGGCGCTACGGCCACGGCGGGCGCCTCGGCTACGAGCGCGAATGGCGCGCCGACCCCGAAATCGCCGGCGGCGGCGAGCTGCTCGACCAGGGGGTCCACCTGATCGACCTGGCGCGCTGGTTCGCCGGCGACTTCGTCGAGGTGTCCGGCCACGTCGGGACGTTCTTCTGGCCGATGGCGGTCGAGGACAACGGCTTCGCCCTCTTGAAGACGGCGCGCGGGCAGGTGGCCTGGCTCCACGCGAGCTGCAGCGAGTGGAAGAACCTGTTCTCGTTTGAGCTCTTCGGCCGCCTGGGCAAGCTTCAGGTTGACGGCCTGGGCGGCAGCTACGGCACCGAGCGCCTGACCTTCTACCGCATGCTCCCCGAGCTGGGTCCACCCGAGACAACCGGCTGGAAGTTCCCGCGTGAGGACGCCTCCTGGCAGGCCGAGCTCGAGCACTTCGCCGCGTGCATCCAGAGTGGCGCCCGCCCCAACGGCTCGCTCGAGGACGCCCTCGCCGCGCTCGAGATCGTCGGCCGCCTCTACGGAAGGGGGCCGGGGTGATCATCACGCGGAGTCCGCTGCGGATCACGCTGGGCGGGGGCGGGACGGACCTGCCATCCTACTATCAGGGGCATGGCGGGTTCCTGATCGCCGCGGCGGTCGACAAGTACGTCTACATCACGATCCACGAGACGTTCGTCGACGACCTGATCGTCAAGTACTCGCAGCTCGAGCGGGTGCCGTCGGCCGAGCAGGTCGAGCATCCGATCTTCCGCGAGGCCCTGAAGCTGCTCGGGATCGACGGCCGCTCGCTCGAGATCTCGAGCATGGCCGACATCCCGGCCGGGACGGGGCTCGGCTCGTCCGGCAGCTTCACGACGGCGTTGCTCAAGGCCCTGCACACCCACCGCAAGCACCTGATCCATCCCCGCGAGCTGGCCGAGCAGGCCTGCCACATCGAGATCGACCTGCTCCGCGAGGAGATCGGCAAGCAGGACCAATACATCGCGGCCTTCGGGGGCTTGACCTGCTTCGAGTTCCAGCCGGACGGACGGGTCGAGGCGCGGCCGTTGGGGATCAGCACCGAGACGCTCTACACGCTCGAGGACAACCTGCTGCTCTTCTTCACCGGCTACTCCCGCTCGGCCTCCCAGGTGCTCCAGGAGCAAAATCGCCGAAGCCTCCATCACGATCCGGACGTCGAGCGGAACCTGACCGAGCTAAAGGAGATCGCCTACTGCACCAGGACGGCGCTCGAGGCGGGCGATCTCCGCTGGTTCGCCGAGCTGCTGAGCGCCCAGTGGGACCAGAAGAAACGCCGCACCGGCGGCGCGACCAACACCGACATTGATCGGTGGCACACGTTGGCGCTGGCCAGCGGGGCGCTCGGCGGCAAGCTGGTCGGGGCCGGCGGCGGCGGATTCCTGATGTTCTACGCCGAGGATAAAACCCGCCTGCGCCGGGCGATGGCCGAGACCGGGCTGCGCGAGGTCCGCTTTCGCTTCGACTTCGAAGGCACCAAGGTCGCGATCCAATGAGCCCGGGCGACGTGCCGGTCGCGATTCTGGCCGGCGGCCGAGCCACTCGGCTGGGATCGCTGGTGGCCGACCTGCCGAAGGCGCTCATCCCGGTGGGCGGCCGCCCCTTCGTCGACCACCAGCTTGCGCTGCTCCAACGCCGCGGCTTGCGGCGGGTGGTCTTCTGCGTCGGTCATCTCGGGGAGCAGATCGTGGCCCATGTCGGGGATGGGGCACGCTTCGGGATGCGGGTCGAGTACGCCTCGGACGGCCCCCGCCTGCTGGGGACCGGCGGCGCGCTCAGGCGGGCCGCGGTGTTACTCGGGCCGCTCTTCTGGGTGCTCTACGGGGACGCCTATCTCGACTTCGATTACGGGGTGGCGTTGCAGCGCCTCCTCGGTCGCCCGGAGCCGGCCCTGATGACCGTCTACCGCAACGAGGGCCGCTGGGATGGAAGCAACGTCGTCTACCGCGACGGCCGGGTCGTCTGCTACGACAAACGACAGCCGAGCCCAGACATGGCCTACATCGACTACGGCGCCAGCCTGCTCCGGGCGAGTGCGCTGGGACGGGTGCCGCCCGACGAGCCCTACGACCTGGGCGACCTGCAGCACGAGCTGGCAGAGGCGGGGCTGATGGCCGGGTACGAGGTTGACCAGCGCTTCTACGAGGTGGGGTCCGTCGAGGGCTTGCGGGAGGCGGAGGCGTTCTTGGGCACCAACGGGTAGAGTAAGGGTGAAGAGCGACAATTGACTGCTGCTCCCTCTCCCTCCGGGAGAGGGTCGGGGTGAGGGCTACTCCGGTACCTGGAGATCGCCCCGCCCCTCAGCAGCCCTCACCCTAGCCCTCTCCCAGAGGGAGAGGGGATCACGGAGCATCCATGCAAAACGCGACCTACATCAGCGAGTACCTGGACGGCATGCGCCAGATCACCGAGACGATTTCGCGGGAGGCGATCGACGACGTCATCGAGGCGCTCTTCGACGTCTACCGGCGGGGCGGGACGATCTGGATTTGCGGCAATGGCGGTTCGGCCTCGACGGCGACGCACTTCGCCTGTGACCTGACCAAGGCGACGATCCGGCCCGGCAAGCCGCGGGTCAAGGCGATGGCTCTGGCCGACAACATCCCACTCGTCAGCGCCCTGACGAATGATGACGGCTGGGATCTGGTCTACTTAGAGCAGCTCAAGTCGTTCTTTCGGGACGGCGACGCCGTGATCGGGATCAGCGTCCACGGCGGCGCGGGGCAGGACAAGGCCGGGGCGTGGTCGCAGAACTTGCTGCGGGCCCTCGAATACGCCAAGGAGCACGGCGGGACCGCCATCGGCCTGGCCGGGTTTGACGGAGGCGGGATGAAGACGCTCTGCGACCACTGCATCGTCGTCCCGTATGACACGACCCCCCACGTCGAGTCGTACCACGTGGCGCTCCACCACCTGATCGCCTTTTGCCTGGCCGAGAAGATCGCGCGGCTCGAGACCACGTGAGACGGGCTAGGGCTTCTTCGGGCACGCCCCCCCTACCCCCCCAAGCTTGGGGGGGTAGGGGGGGCGTACTTCGCAGGGGCGAACGCACCCGCGCCGCCATCTTCCTGGACCGCGACGGGACGATCAATCGCAGCGACGTCCGCGACGGGGTGCCGATTCCACCGGACGGCGTCGAGCAGCTCGAGCTTCTGCCGGGCGTACCGGAGGCGCTGGAGCGGCTGCGGCGGGCCGGGTTCGCGCTCGTCGTCGTCACGAACCAGCCGGACGTGGCCCGTGGGACGCGGGAGCGCGGCGCGGTCGAGGCGATTCATGCCGCGCTGCGACGGCGGCTGCCGCTGGACGCGATCATGTGCTGCTACCACGACGACCCCGACGACTGCGCCTGTCGGAAGCCCCGCCCGGGCATGCTCGTTGACGCCGCCGATCACCTCGGCCTATCGTTAGCCGTTAGCTATCTCGTCGGAGATCGCTGGCGGGACACCGAAGCCGGGCGTCAGGCTGGATGCACCACGGTCCTGCTGCGGGGACCGTACAGTGGTGGCGACCAGGCGTGGGCCGACTTCGAGGCAACCGACCTGGGCGAGGCGACCGATATCATCTTACGCTGCCAAGAGGAGCGGGCTTGTGAAGATCTTCGTCGATAGCGCCAATCTTCGCGACATTGAGGCGGCGCTCCAGCGCGGCTTCGCAAGCGGGATCACGACCAATCCCTCACTGCTCTCGAAAGAGGAGCGGCGCGAGTTTCGGGCCCACATCCGCGACATCATCGACCTGTTGCAACGATACCAGACCCCCGTCCCGCTGAGCGTCGAGCTGTTCACGGCCGATCCGCGCGAGATGCTCGCCCAGGCCGAGCGCTTCCTGGCCGACTTCGGCGACTACGAGAACCTGGTCATCAAGGTCCCGATCGGCTGGGAGGAGCTGCAGGTCATCCACGCCCTGCGGCGGATGGGCGCGCGCGTCAACTGCACCTGCTGCATGTCGTACAACCAGGCGATCATCGCCGCCCAGGCCGGCGCCAATTACGTCAGCCTCTTCTGGGGAAGGATCCGCGACGTCGGCTACGACGCGGCGTCGATCGTCCGCCAGGTTCGCCAGACGTTCCGCGAATGGGACAGTCCGAGCGAGATCATCGTCGGCAGCATCCGCCAGATGATCGATATCAACGAGGCGATCCAGGCCGGGGCGGACATCGTGACGGTCCCCCCGAAGTTCTTGCCCCTGCTCTGCGCCCACCCAAAGACCGACGAGGCCGTGCAGCAGTTCGTCAGGGACTTCGCCGAGTGGTCGGACGACAGAGCTCCGGCCTTGGCGCCCGCACGGTAGCGCCGTAGGGGCGCGATTCATCGCGCCCTCGCGATGAATCGCGCCCCAGCCC
>JACCZL010000901.1 GCA_013695975.1 Chloroflexota bacterium | reverse complement strand
GGGCTGGGTCGGGGCTGGTGTGCTTGTACGACCGCCAGGATCCCTCGGGCGGCCAGGTCATGGTGAACGAGCCTGGCCTGCTGCTGGTGAGCCTGCTCGATGGGCGGCGCGACGTCCGCGCGGTCAGGGCGGCCTTCGTCGTGCGATGTGGCCTGCAGATCGACGAGCAGGAGGTCAGCGAGCTGGTGCGGCAGCTCGACGCGGCGTACTTGCTCGATAGCGGACGCTATCGCTCCCGCTTCCAGGAGAGTGTCGCGGCCTTTCGCGCCGCGCCGACTCGTGCGGCCGCGCACGCCGGGCGGGCCTATCCCGACGAGCCGGACGAACTGCGGGCCTTCCTCGACGCTCGTTACTCGGTCGAGGGTGGGCCCGGTGGGCGGCCCGCCGCGCCTTCCGGGTCGAGCCCGCGGGCGCTGGTCGCCCCGCATATCGACCTCTATCGAGGTGGTCACTCCTACGCCTGGGGCTACCGCGAGCTTGCCGAGCGCGAGCCTGCCGAGCTGTACATCCTGCTCGGCACCTGTCACACTCCGATGTCGAAGCCGTTCGCCGCGACGGCCAAGGCGTACGAGACGCCGCTGGGGGCCGCTCGGGCGGACGTGGACTTTCTCGAGCGGCTTGCCCGTCGGGCACCGTTCGACCTCTGGGCGGACGAATACTCGCACCGAACCGAGCACGCGCTCGAGTTTCAGGCGCTTTACCTCCGCTTCCTGGGATACGCGGGTGGCGCCGACGCGGCGCCAATCGTGCCGATCCTGTGTGTCCCGCCGGAGGGCCTCGCGGACGGGGCGACGCCACGCGAAGCAGCGGAGGTTGGCGACTTCCTCGCCGCGCTGATGGAGACACTGACTCAGGACGGCCGGCGGGTCTGCTTCGTGGCCGGCGCAGACTTTGCGCACGTTGGGCCCCAGTTTGGGGATCCAGGGCCGGTCGACATCCGCATGGCGAGGCACGTCGGGGCAGGGGATCGGGCGATGCTCGAGCTGATCGCCAAAGGGGACGCTGACGGGTTTTATCGGCAGGTCGTCGAGGAGGTAGCCGGTCCGGGCATGGCCGAGCCCGGGCGCGCTCGTGCTGTGGGTGGGCCTCGGCGAATCTGCGGCCTCGCGCCGATCTATGCGCTGCTCGCCCTGATTGGTCCGAGCGATGGGCGGGTGGTCCACTACGATCAGTGGATCGACGCCGCTGGCGCGGGCTCAGTGACCTTTGGTTGCGTGCTGTTCCCATGAGCGAGCGCGCCAGACTCGAGGAGCAGACGCGCCGGAACCTCGACGGCATGGGACTGGAGCGGGAGGGCCAGATCGACCGAGCCGTCGAGCTGTACGAGCAGAGCATCGCGGAGGGTTTCGAGGGGGACTGGCCGTATGGTCGGCTGGTAGCGTACTACGAACGACAACAGCGGTGGGGCGACGCCGAGCGCGTGCTCCAGCGGGCGATCGAGGTCTTCAAGGCGAGCAAGCGCCGCACGCCCGAGGACCGCCGGGCGACCCTCAAGGCGTTCCGAGGGCGACTGCGGCTGGTCCAGAAGGGGGCCCGGGGCGCGGCGCCTTGAACAGAGAGAGGGTGTGTCGATGTTTGTCGCGATCAATCGGCTCCAGGTGCCGGCGGAGTACGCCGGCCGTATCGAGGAGGGGTTTTCCCGCGCCGGCGGGATGGACGGCGTGGCGGGCTTCATCGCCTTTGACTTGCTGCGAGCGGAGGGCGGTAGTGACTATCTGGTCGTGACCCGATGGGACGATCGGGCGGCGTTCGAGACCTGGCGCGAGGGAGACGCCTTCCAGCGGTCGCACGGGGCGGCGAACCCGAACAGCCCGGTGAAGTCCGAGCTGACGACCTACGACGTGGTGCTGAGCAGGCCGTAGGCGTGTCGCACCCGTTCGCACTGGTCTCGGTAGCCGAGATGCGGTCGCTCGAAGCGGCCGCGATCGCCGAGGGCGCATCCGAGCAGGACCTGCAAGCGCGGGCTGGACGGGCGGTCGCCGACGTGGTCTCGGACCACCTGGAGGCGGCCGGCGAGCCGATTGCGGCGGTGATCGGGCCGGGCAACAACGGCCGCGATGCGATGGTCGCCGCGCGGCACCTGGCGCGGCGGGGTCACCGGGTGCAGTTGTGGCTCGGCCCTCGCCATGCTGTCGCCGAGGCTGAGACCGCTGACCTGGCGGCGATGGGCGTCCGCATCGCTCGCGCCGACGCGAAGTGCGCCGATGGAGCCTTTCGCCGTGCGCTCGCCCAGAACCGCGTCGTCATCGATGGGTTGCTCGGCGTCGGCGCGGTTGGCCCAATGCGGGCGGAGCTGGCCCCGCTAGCCGAGGCGATCAACGACGCGCGGACTGGACGTCCAAGGTTGCTGGTCGTGGCGGTCGACGTCCCGAGCGGCGTGAATGCCGACGACGGCAGCGTTGCCGGATCCGCGGTTCGCGCCGACGTGACCGTGACCTTCGGGGCGGTGAAGGCTGGCTT
>JACCZL010000754.1 GCA_013695975.1 Chloroflexota bacterium | reverse complement strand
GTGAAAAAGCTGTTGCCGCCGGCCCGCTCGGGCGGGGCCTTTTCAAGCATCAGAACCCGCTCAGCCCGCTCGCGGGCGGCGTGCGCGGCGCAGAACGCGGCGTTTCCCCCGCCGACGATGACCACGTCGTAGGCTTGCTGCATCGCCACTCCGTCGCTGTGTCTCCCGCCCGTATGCTCGATCAGCCGCGGGAGGCCCGCCCCAAGATGCTCATGTCGCGCCCAAGATGCTCATGCATGTGCGCACGAGCATCTTCGGGTTCTGGATGATCGCCTTGGCCCGGTGAAGGGTCCGAGCCCGCTACCCGAGCGGCGAATCACGCCCCGCTCACACGGGAGGATAGCGTCTGGCGTCAGGGAGTGGACAGGAGCGGGCGGTTTGCGCTCACCGAGATCGAGGCGTAGGCGCGGTCGAAACCCCGCGGGTTGGTTATCCACACCTGTTACACTGATCGTCATCGGTATCGGGTGGGAGTGCCTCGGCGCCTGCCCGAGACGATGGCTCACGCGAGAGGAGGCTGATTGGCGATGGCCGGCAGTTTGCTCCACGTCCTAGTGCTCGGCGGGCTCCTGGCCGGTTCGACGGCCTGGGGGGCGCCGACTGCCCTGGAGCCGGTGGTGGGCTCGGGCAACACCGTCAGCGAGGAACGGTCGGTCGAGGCGTTCACCGAGCTGCACCTCGCCACCATCGGCACGGTCGTCCTCGCCCAGGGCCCGTCCACCGCGCTCGTGGCCGAGGGTGAGGACAACATCCTACCGAACGTGCGGACCCGGGTGTCGGACAACCGACTGACGATCGACTTCGAGCCTGGCACGTACCATTTGACCCGGCCACTCACGCTCTACGTCACCGTCCCGGAGGTGACCCTGCTGCATCTGTCAGGCTCCGGTCGCATCGATGCCGCCGAGCTGGGCGCGGGCTCCCTCGAGGTCGGCCTCAGCGGGTCTGGAGCGGCGACGATCGGGCGCCTGAGTGCCTCGGCGTTGGCAGTACAGATATCCGGCTCGGGGGCCGCCACCCTCGCCGGCCAGACGGACCGCCAGGCGGTAACCTTGACGGGCTCCGGTCAGTACCGGGCCGGCGACCTGAAGAGTCAGCGGGCGAGCGTGGCCGTGCGCGGATCTGGCGCGGCACGAGTCTGGGCTACCGACGCCCTCGACGTGACGATCATCGGATCGGGCGGGGTCGAGTACGGCGGCGGCCCGGACATCACTCGATCCATCACCGGGTCTGGACGGCTTGTTCGGGTCGCTGGCGACTAGGCGCGGCGCCGTGAGGGAACGGGCCGCGGGTCAGACACCGAGCGCGCGCCGCGCCTGCCAGTCGCGGAGGACAGCCCGCGCGGCGGCCTCCAGCGACGGACGCCGCGAGCGCGTGGCCTCCATGCGTAGCCGCGTGAGCTCGCGGACCAACTCATCCTCACAGAGGTGTCGTGGGGATGCGAGTATCACGGGCTCTTCCCGTTGGCGCCTGCCGCCAGCACGAGCCTCGCGACGGTGGTCTGAGGCCACAGCCGTTGCCGTCCTCGAAGCAGGGGCAGCAGCTCATCGGCCGGCACCGGGTACCCGATGAGGTAGCCCTGCACCTCGTCACAGCCAAGCGACCGCAGGTACGCGACGTGCCCTGGCGTGTCGGCCCCCTCCGCCGTCACCCGCAAGTCGAGGTTGTGGGCCAGGTCGACGACCGCCTTCGTGACCAGCTCGCTCGTGCGGTCGGTCATCAGGTCCCGTACGAACGAGCGGTCGATCTTGAGCGAGTCGACCGGCAGCCGCGTCAGGTAGCTCAGCGACGAGTAGCCGGTCCCGAAGTCGTCTACCGCGATCTTGACGCCGAGCGCCTTCAGGCCCTCGAGCGTGGCGATTGCCCGCCCGACATCCTCCATGACGGCGCTCTCGGTCAGCTCCAGCTCGAGATAGCCAGCGGGAAGCCCGGTCTCCTCCAGCGTCCGCGCCACGACCTCGCCCAGGTCCCCTCGATCGAGCTGGTGCGCCGACACGTTGACGGCCATCGCTGTTGGCAACCCGGCATCGTGCCAGTGCCTGGCCTGAGCGCAGGCCGTGTGCAGGACCCAGGCGCCGATCGGCACGATCAGCCCGCTCTCCTCGGCGATCGTCAGGAACTCCGCCGGGGGCAGGAGTCCCCGCCGTGGGTGCTGCCAGCGCAGCAGCGCTTCGACGCGGACGAGCTCGCCGGTCTTCAGCGACATGATTGGTTGGTAGTGGAGCCGGAGCTCCCCGCGCTCAGCGGCGTGGCGCAGGTCGGCCTCCGACTCCAGCAATGCCACCATCCGCGCCCGCATTGCGGTATCGAACACAGTGGAGCGATCTTTGCCGAGTGCCTTGGCGCGGTACAACGCCGTGTCGGCGTCGCGCAGAGGATCCTCCGAACTCTCGTGCGCCCGGCTGCTGAAGGCGATGCCTATGCTCGCGGTCGTGGCGATGTCGCGGCCATGCAGATCGAGGGGAAGCGCGAGCTGCTGCTGGATCCGATCGGAGACCTCGGTCGCATCGGTCGGGTCCTTGATGTCGTCGAGCAGGATCGCGAACTCGTCGCCGCCGATCCGCGCCACCG
>JACCZL010000849.1 GCA_013695975.1 Chloroflexota bacterium | reverse complement strand
TAGAGGCTGGGCAGGCTGGCTCGGGACGGCCTTCACCACCATCGAACAGGTGAAGGAGTTCGACCGCCGCTTCCGTGCATTCGCCGCCGTCGCTCGACGTGCTCAGCCGGGGCCTGTGCCCCACGACGGTGAGGCAGATCCGGCCCCCGGGTTAGAAGTCGAAGATCAAGCGGACGAGGCGACGCAGGCGTGACTCCGAGCCGAGCCGGCAGGTTGGATCATCCTCCAGGTGGATGTTGTTGACCTGGAGCCAGTGGACCGGCGGCGAGCTGGGCGAGCTGCTGAACGGTCGCGTGAGGCCGACGCTGAGCAGCAGGCCGGTTCCGCCCGCGATCCGCTCGGAGACGCGCTGCATCGCCTCCGGGTCCGGCGTGACGTGGTCCGAGCCGTACAAGCGGATGTCCGTCACGCTCAGGTCCAGCTCGGCATCGCCATCGCCGATCCTCATGCGGACCTGGTCCGAACCGCGCTCGCGAGGTTTGAGGTAAAGCTCGGGGCGGCGGCTCGGCGCGAGGCATCCGAGCGATGCGCGGCCCGCCCCGCTCCGGACCGTCGCGCCGCCACCGTCGCGCTTGCGAAGGTCCGGTCCAAAGATCGCCCCGAGCCGCGGCCGCGCCAGCGCGGTCAGCAGCTCCCAGAAGGCGGCCGGTTCCATCCTCTCGACGGACTTCGCCTGACGCGGCGAGAACTCGTGATCCTCGACCTTGGGTCGGACCGGCGTCGGCTCGTTCGTGGCGAGCTCGACGACGGTCGCCAGGTCGAAGGGGCCGCCGTGGCGGGCGAGCACGCTCGTCGGCAGCCGGGTGTCCCCCAGCACCGGCCGAACGTGCCGGCGTTGGTCGAGATCCACGCCGGCCACGCAGACGTAGCCTCGCTGCATCCGCGTCAGGTCGGTGACGACGATCCGCATCCTCGACCTTACAGGTGGACGGGCTGCACGCTGCCCCAGGCAGCCTGCAAGTACTCGAGGACCAGTCGGCGGTGGCAACGGTCCGCGGTCGGTTCGGTGCAGAGCAGCGCCGTCGGGACCGCGAAGAGCTCCCGATTGATCGCCTGCTCGATCTGCCGCGTTCCGATCAGCTCGAGAAACCGCCGCTCGTATGCCGGCCAGTCGATCCTCCGCTTCCGGTAGTCGCTGAGCAGCTCGGGAGTGGGGGCTAGCAGCGGCTCGTGGACGTAGTCGGCGTCGCACAGCTCGGCCAGGAAGAACGGTAAGTCGTCGCGCTTGCTGAAGCCGGCGAGCTGCGATGAGTTTTTCAAGCGTACGTCGAGCACCCGCTTCACGCCTGCGCGTCTCAGCGTGCCGAAGAAGTCGGCCGCCGTCCTTTGCGTGACACCGATCGTGCAGATTTCCATGTCCGCTCCCCCAGGGCGTCGAAGATCGAGAGCTGACCGTTGTTCCGGCTCCCGGAAGTCTCCCGGGCCACCAGTTCCGCTTCCCGCTCGACGCTGCCGTCGCCGCGGATGTGCTCTACAGCCCAGCCACGCTCGGCGAGCACCCGCCCGACCAGCAGCCTCCGGTGGCAGGCGCGGGGATCTTCCTCGCTGCACAGGAGCGCGCCGCGCCGTGGCGCGCCCCACTCCATCAGACACGCGATCCCGCGAACGAAGGGTGCGGACGCGGCGACCACGGCGTAGTCGACACGGCCGTCGGCGTCGTGGAACTCGTCGCCGAGCGGTCGGCCGCCCAGCTCCCTGCCCAGGAATCGATAGTCGATCCCGGCAGCGGTTAGCGACCGCTCCAGCGCGACGCGGCCGAACCGCGGAGCGTACCGAGAGTACGGATACGAGCGGATGTCGGCGACCGCCTCGATCCGCTGCTCCTGCAACAGGCCGAGGAGCTTCTCGATCGAATAGTTCGAGTGCCCGATCGTGAAGACCGCTCGCTGCTCGCTCATCGGATGCCTCGGGGAGTCGTGATAGGTCGTCACACCATCCCCTTTCGAGCGGCAGGACCTCAGTCGATGCCTACTTCTCCGTCGATTCTACCGGAGCCCGCAACAGTCGGGCAGAGTGTCGGTGTCAGAAATCGAAGAGCAGGTGGCCGAGGCGCGCCCGGGAGCCGACCCGCCAGGCAGGGTCGCTCTCGAGATGGCTGTTGTTGACCTGGAGCCAGCGTATGGGCGGTGCGTCCGTTGAGCTTCTGAATGGCCTGGTCGCGAGCAGTCCCGACCAGGTGAATGCCATACTCGCCCGCTTCCTCGCCATCTCAGGCCCCGGTTAGGCTGATGGAGGGTGACCTCCATGGTCTTGCGCCGACGGTCGGGTGTAGGGGGAAGCCCATCTGTTCGAACTAATTCCCGTTTCGTCGACTTTGGGCGCAGCAAGCAGCGCCCCTACGAACGAGGGGACCGCCGTAGGGGCGCTGCTTGTTGCGCCCTTGCGTGCGGTTGCCGAGACTTGGCGTATTTTTGCGCCGCGATAACCGAATTAGTTCGGACCGATGGGGGGAAGCCCCGCCCCTACGACAGGACTGTCGCCGCATGCAACATCGTGATACCGTTGGCGAAGCCGAGCGGGACGCCGCGGATGGTCACCTTGGCCCGCGCCGGACCCCAAGATGACCACGCGGAGGCCGAAGATGCCGAAGGTGACCAGCGTGGGGAGGGGGGCATCTTGGCAACGCTGCCCACGAGGCTCTCAACGTCGGGGGATTCGCCAACAGTATCAACATCGTGGGGGAGACCCGCTGCAGGACGCCGTGCTCGCGAACACCTCATGGTTCCGGTAGACTTTTCAGTAGTCGCGGAGCGCCCGTAGGTCTGAGGAGGTGATCCAGAGGTGTCACGCGAGCTCACGGTCGTGATCGAGCGCGATGAGGATGGCTACCTCGTGGGCAGCGTCCCGAGTTTGCATGGCTGTCACACCCAGGCACGCTCGATGGACGAGCTCCTCGAGCGAGTCAAAGAAGCCATTCAGCTCTGCCTGGACGTCGCCGGCGAGGAAAAGGAGGAGGGCCTGGAGCTGGTTGGTATCCAGCGGGTCGCCGTGTGAGCCGCCTTCCGCCGCAACCGGGGCGGAGATCGTCCGAGCCCTCGAGCGCGCGGGCTTCGCCGTCGCGCGGCAGCGCGGAAGTCACGTCTTCCTCAAACACCCGGATGGCCGCTCGACCGTGGTCCCTGTGCATAGCGGTGAAACGCTAGGGATGGGGATGTTGTTGAAGATCGCCCGCGACGCGGAGCTTACTCGCGATGAGTTGCGCGCGCTCCTTCGAGGGTAGGGTCCGCGGACGCTCCTCGCGTGTGCACGAACCGCTCAGCTCGGGCGGGCGGGGCGGGCGATCAGGGGGACGCCGCGTGGGAGGCGCAGCGGGCTGGGCGACGGGCGAGCGACGAGCCCCCGGCGGATCTCAGCTAGCGCCTCCTCGAACCGCTCGTGGCCGATCCGCAGGGCGCCGGCCGGCAGGGCGCCGTCGCGGCGCTCGGCCTGGATGAGGGTGCGGATCGCTTGCATCGCCGCTCGCTGGCAGACGGCGGCCAGGTCGGCGCCGCTCAGGCCCTCGCTTGCTGACGCAAGGCGGCCGAGGTCGACGTTCGGGTCGATCGGCATCTTGCGGGTTTGGGCGGCCAGGATC
>JACCZL010000825.1 GCA_013695975.1 Chloroflexota bacterium | reverse complement strand
GCACGAGCATCTTCGCGCGGGATGATCATCTTGGCCCAAGGCGGATCAGTAGGTTGCCGCCTATACTCCCCCAGTCATGACGGGAGGACCCAGGGGAAGATGCCCCTCGGAGATCGATCGCCTGATTCTGGCGGAGGCCAGCAGGGCGCGGTCGCTATCGGGGTGGGAGCTTCGGCGTGTGCTCGAGCACGTGGCGCAAGTTGGCTACGATCCGACCGCGGCCGAGCAGGTGCGCGGTCGTCTGGCCGGCCGATCGTGGCGAAGGCGCGTGCTCACCGGCAAGGATCGGCTTCCTCCCGCTGAGGTTAAGTACCTCTGGCATGTCGTTACGCGGCAGGAGTGGCCGCGAGGAACGACCCTCCAGGGCTACGTGGACGGCATCCACCAGCTCATCCTGGATCCGACCAGCGGCATGTTCACGAACCGCTATCAAGGAGCATGGGGGCTGGGCATCATCCGTGAGTCGAGGGAGCTGCGTGGGCCCCGCGGGTTCGAGTGGGTCCTGGTACAATATCGACTCGGGTGGGGACATTGGACGACCGCGTTCCAGCCTGAGCTCGGCCTCCGCGAGCTTGACGAGCCCGAGTGGAGCGATATCCGATGGTTGCGACCGCCGACACGCAGCAAAGGGCCCTGATGTCCCTGAGGACGATCGAGCTTATGGTGCACGACCTGCCCGATGTCGCCGCCGACTGGGACCATCTGTCGGAGGGCGAGCGAGAGTCGTGGAGCCTGGACTGGGGTAACGAGATGGCTGCCCTGCCGCGGCTCGCCGAAGCCGTGGCCGATGGGGCGCTCGACCCCCACGACCGAGCACGTTACGATCGAGTGGTTCGGACGCTCGCCGATGCCGGCCATATGGTCGAGCGCCTGAGGCTTCGTCCTCCCGCGGAGTTGATTCAGGCCTGACCATCCCCGCAAGAGTGACGGGCGGGACGACAACCGACTGCCGCCCGCCCGTCGCGAACGTTCCCGTCGACGCTCCTACGCTTTGGCCATCTCCTCGCCGCGGGCGACGGCGTCCTCGATGCCGCCCTGCATGTAGAAGGCCTGCTCGGGCAGGGCGTCGTGCTCGCCGTCGAGGATCTCGCGGAAGCCGCGGACCGTGTCGGCGATCTTGACGTACTTGCCCTCCTGGCCGGTGAACGCCTGCGCCACGAACATCGGCTGGGTCAGGAAGCGCTGGAGCTTGCGGGCGCGGGCGACGGTCAGCTTGTCGTCGTCCGAGAGCTCGTCGACGCCCAGGATCGCGATGATGTCCTGCAAGTCCTTGTAGCGCTGGAGGATCTGCTGGACTGCCCGCGCGACGGCGTAGTGCTCGTCCCCGACGACCCGTGGGTCGAGGACCCGCGAGGTCGAGGCCAGCGGGTCGATCGCCGGGAAGAGGGCCTGAGCGGCCAGCTCGCGCTCGAGATTGATCGTGGCGTCGAGGTGGGCGAAGACCGAGGCCGGGGCCGGGTCGGTGATGTCGTCGGCCGGGACGTAGACCGCCTGGAGCGAGGTGATCGAACCCTTCTGGGTCGAGGTGATCCGCTCCTGGAGCTGGCCGACCTCCGTCGCCAGGGTCGGCTGGTAGCCGACCGCCGACGGCATCCGTCCCAGCAGCGCCGATACCTCGGAGCCGGCCTGGGTGAAGCGGAAGATGTTGTCGATGAACAGGAGAACGTCCTGGCCCTCGTCGCGGAAGTACTCGGCCATCGTCACTCCGGTCAGGCCAACCCGCTGGCGGGCGCCTGGCGGTTCGTTCATCTGGCCGAAAACCATCGTCGTCTTGTCCATGACCTTGGCCTCGATCATCTCCCGCCAGAGGTCGTTCCCCTCGCGGGAGCGTTCGCCCACCCCGGCAAAGACCGAGCGGCCGCCATGCTCCTTGGCGACGTTGTTGATCAGCTCCTGGATGATGACGGTCTTGCCCACGCCGGCCCCGCCGAAGACGCCGATCTTGCCGCCCCGCTTGAAGGGAGCGATCAGGTCGATGACCTTGATGCCCGTCTCGAAGACCTCCGGCGTCGTGCGCTGCTCCTCGAGCGTCGGCGCCGGCCGATGAATTGGCATGTACTGGGTGGCGTGGACCGGGCCGGCCTCGTCGATCGGTTGGCCCAGGACGTTGAAGATGCGGCCGAGCGTCGGCGCGCCGACCGGCACCCGGATCGGGGCGCCCGTATCGACCGCCGGGGTGCCGCGCTTGAGGCCGTCGGTGCTGCCCATCGAGACGCAGCGGACCCAGTTGTTGCCCAGATGCTGCTGGACCTCGACGACCAGGGTGCCGCGGCCCTCGATGGCGCCCTGATTGCGGTCCCCCTCCTCACCCGGCGCCGCGAGTGGGATCTCGACGGCGTTGTAGATGTCCGGCAACTGGTCCGGCGGGAACTCGACGTCGACGACCGGTCCGATGACCTGAATAACCTTGCCGGTCGCGCCGGTCGTCGCGCGTTCGCCCGCCTGGTCTCGTGTCTCAACTGCCATGGTGGTTCTCCTTGCGCCTAGCCACTACCCACCCATCATCTGTTGGCGGCGGTCATGAATTCGGCGGCGGCCGCGATCTCCAGCACTTCTCGGGTGATGCTGGCCTGGCGCGCCTTGTTGTAGCTGAGGGTAAGGTCCTGGATTAGCTCCTGGGCGTTCTCGTTGGCGTTGCGCATCGCGACCATCCGGGCGCTCTGCTCGCTGGCCACGGTCTCGAGCACCGCCTGATAGATCTGGACCTCGACGTAACGCGGGAGGAGCGCTGCGAGGATGCTTCGGGGGTCCGGCTCGAAGATGTAGTCGACTGGGCGCCGCGCTGGCTCCGTCTGCTCGCCGTCGCCGTCGCCGCCCGTGATCGGCAGGATCTTGACGACCTCCGGACGCTGCGACAGGGTCGAGACGAACTTCGGATAAACCAGGTAGCAGACGTCCATCACGCCCTCGAGATAGCTGTCCATGACCACCCGGGCGATCGGGATGATGGCGTCGTACTCGGGGCGGTCGCCGAGCTGGGTGAACGTCGCCAGCAGCTTGTGGCCGCGTCGCGCCATGAAATCCTGGCCTTTGCGGCCGATCGTGATCAACTGGACGTCATGGGTCTGCTCGAGGATCACCTCCGACCCGCGCCGGATCGTGTTGGTGTTCAGTGCCCCGGCCAGGCCGCGGTCGGACGTCAGCAAGATCACCCCGACCGTGTCAATCTCGCGTTGCACCAGCAGCGGGTGGAGCGCCTCGCCGCCACCCCCCGCCACGCCGCCCGCCAGCTCGCCGATCAGCGTGCGCATCGTCTCGGCGTAGGGGCGCGCCGCCAGCACCCGCTGCTGGGCCCGCCGCATCCTCGATGCCGCCACCAGCTCCATCGCCTTGGTGATCTGGGCGGTGCTCTTGACGCCGCGGATACGGCGGCGGATGTCGCGAAGGCTTGGCATGGGAGTTAGAGGCTCGCCGTCTTCTTGAAGGTTTCGATCGCGTCCTTCAGGCCCACCGCGGTCTCGTCACTCACGGCCTTGTCGCGCGCGATCGTCTCGCCAAGCTGGGGGGCCTGCATCTCCATCGCCCGATGGAGCTCTGCCTCCCAACGCTGGACCTGGTCGACCGGCACGTCGTCGAGGAACCCGTTCGTCACCGCCCACAGGATCATGACCTGCTGCTCGAGCGGGACCGGGCTGAACTGGGGCTGCTTGAGCACTTCCTGAATCCGCAGGCCCCGCTCGAGCTGGGCCCGCGTGGCGCGGTCGAGGTCCGAGGCAAACTGGGCAAAGGCGGCCAGCGAGCGGAACTGGGCCATGTCCAGCTTCAGCTTGCCCGCGACCGAGCGCATCGCCTTCGTCTGGGCCGAGCCGCCGACGCGCGAGACCGAGATGCCGACGTTCAAGGCCGGGCGGACGCCCGCGTAGAACAGGTCGGACTCCAGGTAGATCTGACCGTCGGTGATCGAGATGACGTTGGTCGGGATGTACGCGGAGACGTCGTTGGCCTGGGTCTCGATGACCGGCAGTGCCGTCAGCGAGCCGCCGCCGTTCTCGTCGTTCAGACGCGCCGCCCGCTCGAGCAGCCGTGAGTGGAGATAGAAGACGTCGCCGGGATAGGCCTCACGGCCGGCCGGCCGGCGCAGCAGCAGGGACATCTCACGGTACGAGTTGGCATGCTTGGAGAGGTCGTCGTAGACGATCAGGGCGTCGCGGCCGGCCTCCATGAACTCTTCGCCGATCGAGCAGCCGGCGAACGGCGCGAGGTAGCGCATCGGCGCTGACTCGGAGGCCCCGGCCGCCACGACGATGGTGTGCTCCATCGCCCCGTTCTCTTCGAGCACGCCGACCGTCTCGGCGACACTGGAGTCCTTCTGGCCGATCGCGACGTAGATGCAGGTCAGGTCGCCGCCGCGCTGGTTGATGATCGTGTCGAGCGCGACGACCGACTTGCCGGTCTGGCGGTCGCCGATGATTAGCTCGCGCTGGCCGCGGCCGATCGGGATCATCGCGTCGATCGCCTTGATGCCCGTCTGGACCGGGGTCGTGACCGGCTGACGGCGGACGACGCCCGGCGCGATCCGCTCGACCGGTCGGAACCTGTCGGTAGCGACCGGGCCCTTGCCGTCCAGCGGCTGGCCGAGAGGATTGACCACGCGGCCGATCAGCGCATCGCCGACCGGCACCTGGGCGATCCGCCCGGTTCGGCGGACCTCGTTGCCCTCCTGAATGTCTGTATACGGGCCCAGGATGACGGCGCCGATGGTCTCCTCTTCCAGGTTGAGGGCCAGGCCCATCACGGTCTCCTCGCCGGCCGAGCCCGGGAACTCGAGCAGCTCGCCGGCCACGGCCTCAGAGAGACCCCAGATACGCGCGATGCCGTCGCCGACCTCGATGACCTGCCCCACGTTCTGGGTCTCAGCGGCCAGATCCTGCCCGCTGATCTGGCGTTCGAGGATCGAGGTGATCTCCTGAGAACGTACTGCCATGCTGCCTCCGACTGCCTTACTCGATTATGCCATCATCGAGCGGCGGAGCCGCTCGAGTCGGCCGCGCACGCTGCCGTCGATCACGTCGTCGCCGATCTGGGCCACCACCCCGCCGAGGATCGCCGGGTCGACCCGCGTCTCCAGCTCGACCCGCTTGCCGACCCGCGCCGCCAGGCGGCCGCCGAGCAGCTCGCGCTGGCGCTCGTCGAGCGGGATCGCGGTCGTCACCTGGACCACCGCGATCCCCTGGTGCTCGTGGAGCAGGCGTCGGAAGTTGGCCGCGATCTCGGGCACCAGGTCCAGGCGGTCGCGCTGGGCCAGGATCTCGACGAAGTTCGCCACCATCGGCGGTAGCCCGGGCAGGAGCTCGGCTAGCGCGGCGATCTTGCGATGGGGGGCGACCACCGGGCTGGTCAGGAACGGTCCGGCCGGGCCGCCGACGAAAAGCGCCGCGGCGCGGTCGAGCGCGTCGAGCCAGGCGTCGAGCTCATCCTGACGTCGCGCCACGCCAAAGGCGGCCTCCGCGTAGCGGGCCGCCCGCACGTTCGTCCGCGGCACGCCGGCGCCCCTCCCGCCTAGTGCCGACCGTCGGTCGCGGGGCGCTCGGCCAGGAACTCGTCGACGAGCTGGCGCTGGGCCTGCTGGTCGAGGTTGCGGCTGATCACCCGCTCGGCGGCGAGCACTGCCAGGTTGGCGACCTCGCGTCGCAGCTCGACCATCGACTGGGCGCGCTCGGCTCGGGACTCCTGCTGGGCCCGCTCGATGATCCGCTGGCTCTGCTCCTGGGCGTCGCGCCGGGCGTCGGACTGGATCCGCTCGGCCATCTGGGTAGCGTTGGTCAGCATCTCCTGGATCTCGCGGCGGGTCTGCCCGAGTAGTGCCTCGCGCTCCTGGTCGGCCCGCGCCGCGTCCGCCCGCACCCGCTCGGCCTCCTCGATGCTTTCCCTGATCCGTTGCTGCCGATCGTCCAGCATCCCGACGATCGGCTTATACAGGATCCGTGAGAGCAGGAAAATCAGGACGATGAAGTTCGCCGTGTGCCAGAGGAAGCCCGGAAGATTAATGCCGAGGTTCGCGAGAACGTCCATGTGCTTTCAGCCTTGCATGGGTC
>JACCZL010000813.1 GCA_013695975.1 Chloroflexota bacterium | reverse complement strand
ACCTCGCAGACGTCCCCGAGACGACGGCGCTCGTGCTGGTCGAGGACCAGCTCGATCCGACCCTGGTCGCGACGCGCATCCCGCCCGAGCGGGCTCACATCCGTGGCTACGATCGCCCTCGGCCTGGCGATCTGTCGAGGTGGGTCGAGCGGCGCGCAAAGCACTGGGGTGGCACGATCGAGCTGGCCACCACCCGCAAGCTCTCCCAGCTCCAGCCGGATGACCTGGGCCTGCTCGACCACGAGGTGCGCAAGCTGGTGACCTATGCGGACGGCCGCGCGGTGACTACGGAAGATGTCGAGCTCCTCTCGACCAGCCCCGAGGTGACCATCTTTGGGCTAATCGACGCCGTCGCCGAGGGGCGTCGCGGCGAGGCCCTCAACCACCTCCGCTCGCTCGCCCAGCGCGGGGAGCGGCCCGAGGCCGTCGTTCCTCAGATCGCGGCCCTCCTCCGCCGCCTGGTGCAGGCCCGCGAGCTGCTCGACCAGGGCCTTCCCCCGCGCGAGGTCCAGCGGCGCCTCGGCGTCCACCCCTTCGTCGCCGAGAAGACCGAGCGCCAGGCCCGAGCCTACCGGGTCGAGCAGCTCGAAGCCGCCCTCCACCTCCTCCTGCAGACCGACCGCGCCATCAAGACCGGCGAGGCCGAGCCCGAGCTGGCCCTCGAGCTGCTCATCCTGGACCTGCCGCGAACCGACCGGATGGGCGTGTAGGGGGCAGGGCTTGCCCTCCCCTATAGACATCAAGCCAAGGCCGGCCCGCTATTCGAACCGCGACCGTGAGGGAGCGTCTCACTACACCAGGTCGGCCAGCTCCGGCACGACCCACTCGGGCTTCTCGCCGCGCTGGACTCGAGCGATGTTGGCGTAGCAGTTCTCGAAGCGGCGGGGCCAGCTCTGCCAGGTCGGGCCGGCCAGGTGGGGGGTCAGGACGGTGTTCGGGATCTGAAGCAGCGGGTTGTCCGGCGGCGTGGGCTCCCGGTTGAAGACGTCCAGGCCGGCGCCGCCGATCTGGCCGCTCCTGAGCGCCTCGACCAGGGCGGTCTCGTCGACCAGGCCGCCACGAGCGGTGTTGACGAGCACGGCCGTCGGCTTCATCCGTGCGAGGGCTCGGGCGTCGATCAGGTGGCGGGTCTGCTCGTTCAGTGGGACGTGGACCGTGACCACGTCCGCGACCCCGAGCAGCTCCTCGAGCGGGAGAAACGCAACGCCCAGCTCCCGCTCGCGCTCGGGCGACAGGCGGTAGGGGTCGAAGTACACCAGCTTCGCCTCCCAGTTCTGGAGCCGCCGCGCGACCTCCTGGCCGATCCGCCCCATCCCGACGATCCCGACCGTCGAGGACCAGATCTCGTAGAGCCGGACTCCGAGGGCCGGCCCGCCGCGCCACTCGCCGGCTCGCATGCTGGCGTCGATCTCCGTCAAGTGCCGCAGGGCGCTCAGCATCAGCATGATCGCGTGCTCGGCGACGGCAATCGCGTTCGCGCCGCCGTTGACGGCGACCGGCACTCGTGCTCGGCGGGCACCGTCCAGGTTGAAGTTGTCGTAGCCGACGCTCATGAGCTGGACGAGCTTGAGCCGTTGGGCCTCCAGGAAGGTCCGGTCCTCGATCCGGCCGACGAAGCCCATCAGGTAGTCGGCCTCGAGGGTCGCCTCGGGCAGGTCGCTCGGAGAAACCACTCGGAGGTCAAAACCGGCCGGCAGCATCCGACGGCCGATCTCCAACACGTCGGGATCGAGACTGGGCGACAGGACGATCGTCGGTTCAGCCATCGCGGCACCCTCCCGCGGCGCAAGCAGCCCCGCCCTCGGCGGGGTGGCGCCGGTCCATCAGTGTAGCGCGCACCAGGCCGATCGCGCCGGCACCTGGAGTCGGTCGCCGGCGTTCTATAGCCGTCGCGGGTATCGAAGCGGGCCGGCGAGCCTGGTCCAATGAGGCAACGATCCGTAGCAAGGATTATGAGCACCGAGAGGCACGAGCAACGCATGCAGGCAATCGAGGGCGAGCGGATCTGGGATCTCCATCACCAGGATCGGGACCCCGATGCGCGGGAGCGGCTCATCGTCCAGTACAGCCCCCTCGTCCGGAACGTCGCGCGGCGGATGGCGGTCAACATGCCGGGCCTGCTCAGCCTCGAGGACGTGCTCGGCTATGGGACGCTCGGGCTGATCCAGGCCGTCGACCGCTTCGACCCGAGCCTCGGCGTGGAGTTCGAGGCGTTTGCGATCCGGCGGATTCGGGGCAGCATCGTCGATGCGATCCGCGGCCTCCAGCAGCGCTCGCGTGGCGAGAGCCGCCGAGCGCGGGCGCTCGAGCAGGCCTACTGCGCGACCATCGAGCGGCTCGGCCGGATGCCGGACACGGGCGAGATCGCCGAATACCTCGGGCTGACCGTCGCCGAGCTTCGCGCCACGCTCGCGGATGTCGGGACGGCGGTGGTGTCCCTCTCCAGCCCCTTCGGGGACGCCGACGGGGATGGCGAACGCCCATCGTTGATCGACCAGATCGCCGACGATACCAGGCTTGATGTATCGACCCAGGTCGAGCGGCAGCAGCTTTACAACGCCCTCGCCGGCGCAATCGAGGAGCTTGCCGAGCGCGACCAGCTCCTCCTGAGCCTGCACTACCACGATGGTCAGACGTTCAAGGATATCGCCCAGCTCCTCGGCCTATCGCCATCCCGCGTCAGCGATCTCCATGCCAGGGCTCTGACCAAGCTGCGCCGAGCGCTCTGGGCCACCGAACGCGCCGCCTCCGCCT
>JACCZL010000798.1 GCA_013695975.1 Chloroflexota bacterium | reverse complement strand
GTCGATCCTGGCCCTGTGCTTGCGCGCGACCACGACCGGGCTGCTGACGATGAGCTGGGACGTCCTGTGCCCGAACTGTCAGGTCGGCAAGGCCGAGTACTTCGAGCTGAAGGATCTCGAAACCCAGGCTCATTGCGACGTCTGCAACATCGTGTTCGACGCGAGCTTCGACCGGCTCGTGGAGGTGCGCTTCGGCGTTGCCCCCGCGATTCGGAAGGTAGCCCACCGGGAGTACTGTATCGGCGGACCGATGAACACTCCCCACATCGTGGCCCAGGTTCCCCTGGCGGCTGGCGCACGTCAGGAGCTGGGCTGCCTCCTCGGGCCGGGCCCCTATCGGGTACGGTCGCCTCAGGCGGCTGCGGGCGCGACGTTTGAGGCGGTCGCAGACGCAAGCGAGGCGCGGCTGCGGTTTGTGATCACGACGGACGGCATCGAGCCTCGACGGACCGTCGTCGCGCCCGGCGAAGTGGCGCTCACAGTCGAGAACGCCACGTCGGTCGAGGCCGTTCTAACGATTGAAGGCAGCCGCTGGCCGGACACGATCGCGACGGCCGCGGCGGTCGGTACGATTCAGGAATTCCGCGACCTCTTCTCGTCCGAGGTGCTGGCGCCGGGGCTGCAGCTTGGCATCGAGCGACTCGCGTTTCTGTTCACCGACGTGATCGGCTCGACGGCCCTGTACCAGCGCGTCGGCCAGGCGCGGGCGTTTCGAATGGTCCAGGACCACTTTCGCATCCTCGGCGACGCGATCACATCCCATCGCGGCGCCCTGGTCAAGACCATCGGCGATGCCGTCATGGCGACGTTTGAAACCGGTGCGGATGCGTTAGCGGCCGCGGTGGCGATGCAGCGCGCGGTCCGCGTTCTCGACCTGGACGGGGCGGCCGACCCGCGACGCTTCATCAAGGTGGGGGTCCATCAGGGCCCCTGCGTGGCCGTCACGCTCAACGATCGCCTCGACTATTTCGGCACGACCGTGAACGTGGCGGCGCGTGTCGAGCACGAGGCGCAGGGCGGGGAGATCGTAGCGACGGCCGACGTGTGCGATCTCAAGGAGGCGCGCGCGGTGCTGGTCCAGTCGCGGGCAAGGCTACAGCCAGACGTTGTGCGGCTCCGCGGGATCGAAGAGCCAGTCAGAGTCTACAGATTCGAGGTGCCGTGACGGGGTCGCTGCTCGGGGCGCCTCAGCGCCCCGTGGTCGTGAGCGGTCCCCGAATCGCGGGCGGAGCCCGGCGATCCCGCTACGGGCGGCGCGTCGGTGCCTCGGGAGCGCGGCCCGGAGGAACCTGCGGCACCGAGAAGGTCGGGATCACCAGGGTCGGTATCGGGAACGTTTGCAGCGGCTCCGCCACCGAGGGATCGCGCGGCGGCGGCACGGTCGCCGGCGGCGGGCGCGGCCCGATCGTGAACTGCCAGCGATAGAGGCCCATCTGGCCGCTCTCGTCGCGCGCCTCGATCCGCACCTCGTGCTGCCCCAGCTCGAGCTCCCGGACGAAGCTGAACGACAAGCTTCGACTAGGCGGGTTCGCGGCTAGCGGCTGGTACGGGTTGCCGTCCACGAACGCCAGCACAGAGGAAAGGTTGCCCGCGCCGGTGACACGGGCGCCGATGACGACTTCCCCTGGCGGGAGCGCGGAGCCGGGGGTCGGCTGGATGTTGGTGATGAGCGGATAGATCCCGCCAGATCGGCCGGGGCTCGCTTCTGGCGGCGGGCTCGGAGCGACGGTCGGCGCCGCGATCGTCGGCATGACCGCGAGGCTAGCGGCCGGAGCGAGCGTCGGCGGCGGCTCAGACAGCAAACGTCCGGCCGCCCCGCCTGCCGCTAGTGGTTGGGCTCCGTCCCTCGGTCGGTCGACCGGACGCGTGCAGGCCGCAAGCAGCAGCCCGACCAGGAGGAGCGTGAAGATACGGCGGCGCGCCGCGACGAGCGTGAGCGAGATCACACGATGCTCTGAAACCCTGGAGAGCGCGCGCTCTCCCTCCGTGGACGCGGCGCGATAATAGTGGAAGACGCCGCTCGCGTCAAGGGATTGTGCGCTTGTGCGCCCGGTGCTTGCT
>JACCZL010000752.1 GCA_013695975.1 Chloroflexota bacterium | reverse complement strand
GTACAGGCTTGCCCAGTTGCCCGTGCGCGAATGCTTCGCCCCTACTCCGCCAGCAATCCCGCCGTTAGGCATGGTTCAAACTGGCCCGGTCGAACTTGACACTCGGGCCTTGTGTAGGGGCGGTTCGCGAACCGCCCCTACCTGGTCGAGCGCTCGGCTCGATGTCCAGACTGTCAAGCACGTTTGAACCATGCCTTAGCGGAGTGGCGGGCTCCTGTCCGAACGTTGCCTTGCGGGTGAACTGCTGCCAGAGCTTGGCAGGGCAGCGAAACTCGCGCGGCGATCGCCGACCAGTGCGGTGGCATCGAGGTTGCAGAGTTGGGGTGGGAATGTGCGGCGTGAAGCGTGGAGAGACGGAGGACCTGGAGCGTGGAACAGGGTGGACTGACGGCGCGCATCGAGCGCGAGATCGAGGAGCAGGCCGGGCTGGCGGTCGTGGCGGAAGACAGCGACGGGGCGATCATCCTCAGCGGAACCGTCGACTCGGCCGAGGCTCGCCAGGCCGCGGGTGACATCGCCAGTAGGCTCGCGACCGACCGACGCATCGACTACAGCCTCGACATCGAGACGGTCACGCCGGCGACGATGGCCGACATCTACGCCGACGAGCCGACGACCGGCGCCCTGCCGAGCGATCTCGAGGACGTACCGCTCGGCAGCCTGGAGCCGGACTTCCAGGCGGGCGAGGATCTCCTGACCGATCCGATGGAGGCGGTCGGCGCCGGCTCCGGCGTCGAGGGATTGGAGGACCCCGGCGCGGAGGGCGAGGCGTACGTCCCGCCAACCGATCCGGTCGTCTCGTCCGAGGGGCCGGGCGAGGTCGCGGTGCTGGGCGGGTTCACGCCGATGTCGATGTCGGACATGAGGGTCGAGCCCTCCGCGATGGACAACCAGCTTGGGGATGAAGCGATCGCCGACACCATCCGGCGTGAGCTGCACGAAGACGCCGCGACGACCGATCTGGCCATCGACGTCGTGGTGCGGCTGGGGGTAGCCCATCTCCGTGGCGCGGTGAGTGGGTTGGAGGACGTCGAGAATGCCGAGGAGGTGGCGAGTCGCGTGCCTGGCGTGCGCGAGGTCGTCGAAGAGCTGGAGGTCGTCGAGGTATGAGCGGCTCGGCGTCGGCCTCCGGCACACGACACTCCGGAATGGGGTCCTCGACGCATCGGGAGGCTCCTTCACCCATGGCCCAAGCTGAGACGATCGCCGATCCGGTCGAGTCCGCGAAGGCGGCGGGTCTCCGCTACGTCAGCGACACGGGGCCCGGCATCCGCCGCAAGCGGGCCGGTAAGAGCTTCAGCTATCTCGGCCTGGACGGCAAACCCATCCGCGACCCTGAGACTCTCGTGCGGATCAAGGCGTTAGCGATCCCTCCGGCCTATACCGACGTCTGGATCTCGCCCTCTCCGCGCGGGCACATCCAGGCGACCGGTCGCGACGCCAGGGGCCGCAAGCAGTACCGCTACCACCCGCGCTGGCGCGAGGTGCGCGACGAGACCAAGTACGAGCGTCTGATCGCCTTCGGTCAGGCCCTGCCGAAGATCCGCGAGCAAACCGATCGGGACCTTGCCCTTGCCGGCCTGCCCCGTCGCAAGGTGGTGGCGGCCGTCGTCCAACTGCTCGAGGCGACACTGATCCGCGTCGGCAACGAGGAGTACGCCCGCGAGAACCGCTCGTACGGGCTGACGACCATGCGCAACCGCCACGTCGACGTCGCAGGCGCGACGGTGCGGTTCAAGTTTCGCGGCAAGAGCGGCAAGGAGCACACCATCGGGGTCAAGGATCGCCGCCTGGCTAACGTCGTCAAACGCTGCGAGGAGCTGCCGGGCCAGACCCTCTTTCAATACCGCGACGAGGACGGGGAGCTCCAAACGGTCGACTCGGACGACGTCAACGAGTATCTCCGCGAGATCACTGACCAGGAGTTCACCGCGAAGGACTTCCGCACCTGGGCCGGAACCGTCCTGGCCGCCCTCGCACTCCAGGAGTTCGAGTCCTTCGACTCCGAAACCCAGGCCAAAAAGAACGTCGTCCAGGCGATCGAGTCCGTCGCGGAGCGTCTGGGTAATACCCCGACCGTTTGCCGCCAGTGCTACGTCCACCCGGCCGTCATCGACACCTATCTCGAGGGATCGATGCTCCAGACCCTCAAGGAGCGAACCGAGCAGGAGATGGCCGACTCGCTCAAAGATCTGCGCGCCGAAGAGGCCGCCGTGATGGCGATCCTCCAGCAGCGACTCACCAGGGAATCGGAGGGGCGCAAGGGCAACAGCTAGCCCGGATCCGGGCTAGCGCCATCACTCCGAGGGGATCGATCCGACCAAGGCGATCATTCGGGACGCAACATGCTCATGCGCACATCGATGAGCATCTTGAGCATCTTGGGACCACGATGATCATCTTGGGATCAGTCTTTAGAGCTGTTGCGGCGAGTCCGCCGCCACCGCGCAACTACTCTCAGGATGCATTTAGCGTCGAACGCTCTCGGCCAGCGCCGCGAGATCGTCCCACTCCCAGGCCGGCGCCAGGCGGCGCGCCGCTCGCGCTTCGGCGAGCGCCCTCGGCCAGTCCTCGAGATCGCGGAGGACCAACGCAAGGTCCCGATGGTAGAGCCAGTTCCGCATGTCGAAGCGGGCCGCCCGCTCCGCATGCGCGGCAGCCGAGGCGAGGGTGCCCTCACCCCGCTCGAGCAGCGCCAGACCATGCTCGGCCACCGCCGAGCGCGGGTCCATGGTGATCGCCTGCATGTAGCCTCTCCGAGCCGCCGCCGCGTCGCCACGCCGCGCTTCCGCGTCGCCACGCCGCGCTTCCGCGTCGCCGATCCGCGCGACCCGCTCGGCGGTCGGACCGTCGAGCTCCGCCGCGCGACGGAAACGCTCGATCGCCGCGTCAGCCTGTCCGAGATGCGTCAGCACCAGGCCAACCTCGTCGTGGAAGAGGGCGCGGTTTGGGCTGAGCGCCACCGCTCGGTCGTAACGCTCGACCGCCGCCGCCAGCCGACCGTCTCGCTCGGCCGGGTTTCGGACGGCTTCGCTCCAGAGCGCCTCGATCCGTCCGAGATAACGATAGGTGTACGGGTCGAGTGGGTTCACGCCGGCCGCCTGCTCGAGCGTCAGGCGCGCCGCCGCGAACAACCCATCACGTCCGGTCGGCGTGAATGCGAACAGCTCCTCAAAGCCGGTCGGCACAGTAGCCCGAGCCGTGGCCGTCGTCCGCGCCAGCTCCAGATACGTCTCGGCCAGGGCGAGGTGGTAGACATCACGGCCTGGCGCCCAGCGCGTCGCCGCCAGCTCCTCCGTCAAGCTCGCGGCCGGCGCCTCCGCTGCTCGCAGCGCCAGCGCCCGCGTGTGGTACAGGTCCGCCATGAACGGACCGACCACGCGCGGTAGCAGGACCAGCCCGATAATGGCGGTCGCAAGGGCCACTGACACGCGGAGTCGAAGGTCCAACAGGGCGCTTCGGTGGCGCGGCGTTGGAGCGCTCGCCCCGACCTCGCTCCGATGCAGCTCGCGCCCGTCTGAGCGTCCGCCGGAATCACGTCGCAGGGCCGGTGCCACCAGGAGCCCCGTCATGAGCCAGAACAACAGCCCCGTGGCGCTCGAGTCGAACGCGTAGAAGCTCGCCGTCAGGTTCGCCGCCAGCGCACCCAGCAGGCCGGAGGTCAGCAGCCCGCCGTCTCCATCCGAAGCGGCCAGGACGCGAACGCCCAGCCAGCAGATGGCGGCCCACAACCCGAGCGTCGCCGCCACGCCGATGAGTCCCGTCGTCAAGAGCTGGTCGATCAGGACGTTATGGGCGCGATCGAAGCGCGCGTCCGGAAAGCGGTTCGCCAGCTCGGCGGGGAACCTGGCCTCGAGCGCCACCGCTTGCGTCTCAGGCCCAAAGCCGACCAGCGCCCGCCAACCGGCCTCCGCCACTGTGGTCAGGGCCGCCCGCCAGATGAGGAGTCGCTGCCGCGCCGAGCTGTCCTCCCACCCGACTCCCATCCGAGCCGCGGCCGCCACCCCGACCGGGCTAGACTGTGACCAGCTCATGACGCTGGTCACGAGCACACTCCCCACCAGGAAGGCCGCGAAGAGAGCGCCGACGAGCTTCCAGGCTCTCAGCCGGAGTCGCCAGGCGATCGACGTCGTGGTCACCCCAAGTCCGACCAGCAGCGCGAGCGCCCCACCCCGGACGGCCGTCATCGCCAACACGACGACCTGCAAGACGACCAGCGCGACCCACGCCGCGCAGACCAGACCCGCGGGGCGCATGACGCCCCAGCCGGCTGCCGCGGGGACAAACCGGGCGTCGCCAACCGTTGGCTGGAGACGGCGCGCCGCGGCGACGACCCGCGCCAGCCCGAGCGGAGCCACCATCGCGAGGTACGTGCTCAGCGCCGTCGACGAACCGAGCGTGCTACTCACCCCGAGTGGCCGCCCGAGCCAATCGATCGGATCCAGGCGAAAATGCTGCGCCAGCCCATACAGGCAGACCGGCACGCTCGCGAGCACCCAGGCCGTCGCCAGACGCTCTCGCCGCCCCGCCGCCCGACCCGCCACGGCGGCCCCGATCCCAAGGCTGAGCCACGCCAGGACCGTCACCAGCCCCTGGATGCGGTCGTACGATCCCCACAGACTCGCCGCTGGCGCCACCGAAAACAGGCTCGCCACCAGGTGGATGACCACGTAGCCACCTACCGCCAACACCAGTCCCTTCACCGAGGGTCCGGCCGCCGCCCAGTCGCCGCATAGCGCCACGAGACCCTCTCGCATCACGACCAGTCGCGCAAGCCAGCCCAACGTGAGCACTAGCGCAAGCAAGCGGACCAGCGTGACCTTCGTCGCTTCGAAGCCAAGCGTTCCGAACGTGTGAAACAGGATTGGGGTCAGGCCACCCGCCAGGAGGCACGCCGATTCAGCCCACCCCGACGGCGGGGCCTCCGCCGAGCGACCCCTGCCGCCAGCTACGGTCCGCAACCGGGCGGGGCGCTCAGGGCCGGCCCGACGACCGCGCGGCCGGCCGGAACCGTGTCCACGTAGCGAGTATCGTCGCAGACCCACGGCGCACCGTAGACTCGGCCCCCCACCTGCCCCAGCAGGAACAACAGCAAGACCAGCGCGCCTGTCGCCGACACCCCGATGACCGTCGGAACGAGCAGTCGCACCTCAGT
>JACCZL010000718.1 GCA_013695975.1 Chloroflexota bacterium | reverse complement strand
CGAAGTGCCTCGATGGCCCGCCGCGCGTTGACGCGTGCCGAGACGTCACGCTCGACGCCCCCGGTCATGCGCCGTTGACCTCGACGTCCGTCGGCTGTTGGCTGCTCGCCGATGGCGGAGCGCGACCGGCTCGCACCCGCACGAGCGCGGCGAGTGGATTCGGTCGATAGCGATCACGAACCTCGTCGGCGACTCGCAGGTAGAGAGCGTCGTAGCGCCGCAGGCCGCGTCGTTCGTCGATCAGAAACTCGACGCCCGCGAGCACGCTGACGTAGCAGCCTTCGAGCTCGTCGGTTCCGTCGATCATCTGACGCAGCACCTCGTAGGCGTCGAGCGTGGCCGGCGTGCTGTAATACACCGAGTCGGCCTCGCGTTCGCTCGGTCGGACGGCAAGCGCACAGCGGGAGATGTCCAGGATGAGCACCAGGCCGCTCGAGCCGGCGAGCCGCAGCCAGTGGGTAAGCGAGGCTAGCATGTGGCGAGCGTTGTGGCGCGCGATCTTCTGAAAGATGAGCGCCCGCTTGACGCCAGACAGCAGCCGCAGCTCCCCGCGCAGCCACTCCCTGGTCGCGACAGTCACCAGGGGCTCGTCGTCTGGATCGAGCTGGGCCCGACAAAGCCGAACCTGAGCCAGGCGGAACTCCTGGCTCATCGCGTAGTCGCGGAACAGCCGGTCCCAGAGCCAGCGGCTGACCTGGAGGCGGAGCTGCGGCTCGGGTACGTCGTTCAGCTCGGCGATCGTCCGCAGCCCGAGCTCGCGCGGCTCGGCCGGGAGCCGGTAGCCGTTCTCGACCAGGAGGCGGCCGAGAAAGGCTCGGGCGAGCGCGTCCCAGTCGACCTGCCGCGCTATCTCGTGGAACAGCTTGTCGATCATCTGGACCTTGGTCGACGCGGCGTCGACAAAAGCAAACTGGAACCCGCCCTGCGCCGCGGCCGCGCAGAGCCCCTCGCGGACCTCGGCCCGGCCGGCCGTGTCGGACACCACGAACTTGACCGCCGCGCCACCCTCGCGGATGAACTCGTCGAGGTACTCTCGACGGACCACCTCGAGCCAGGCCGGTGCGCGCATCTCCACGGCCGCGCGCCCTACTCGGTCTGGCTAAAGGAGATGCCGTAGTAGACCTTCTCCTGGCCCCGCTCGGTGATGACTCGAATCGTCCCACTGGCAGACCGGGTGCCGGTGCTGGCTGGGAAGCCCACCTGGTAGCCCTTCCTGGTCATCGTCACACTGCTTCGATCGAGGAGATAGACGTCGCGCGCGAACTCCTGCTTGGAGTACTCACGAGCTTGGCCCGGCAGCAGGGTCAACAGCTCGTACACCTCGGACAGACGCTCGACTCGAGCCTGACTCAGAGCATCCTTGCCATACTTCGCGACGATCGCGGCGTAGGCCGAGAAGAGAGTCTCGAGGAACGCCTCGGGCTTGAAGCGGGCCGGCCGTCGCTGGAGGTCTCGCAGGTGAGCAACCAGGACGCTCGGCCGCAGTCGCCGCTCTCGGGCTTTGTCGATCTGGACGGCGCGCTCGCCGGGGAGGACGCGAATCAACGACGGATAGCAGTACAGGCGATCGTCCTGCTCGAAGACTCGCACGTCCATCCGCTCGGCCGCCTCGAGCAGCTCGCGAGTGTAGGCCCCGTTGGAGAAGTAGGCCTCTTCGTCGAAGTCCCAGTTCTCCTTCGCCTCGGCGAGCCGCTGCTGCAGATCGGCCACCGCCTTCTCGGCAGCGTCGAGCGCGGGCCGCAAGTCACGCAGGTTACCGACGTGCGCCGCCGTCCGAAACTGCTTGAGCGCCTTGCCAACCGCCGCCTCCGCCTTCAGTACCGCCTCAGCATCGGCCTCGGTCTCCGCAAGTGCCCCTTCGAGACTCACCTGCCGGTCATCCTGCATGCTCGCTCCGTGCCCTGTGCTTCACTACCACCACTCTACTCCCTACCCACACCCGTTTGGCCACCGCTCAGTACTATAATCGGAGATACGGCATGACGACGCACCAGCTCCGACGCGTCATCGCTTGCATCATAATCCCCGTGGGCCGCAACTGTCAGCGGAAGCATCCCGGACCGGGGAGTCCGAGCCCGCGGGCTGCGAGTGCGCTGACCGGCGGATCGCCCGACGGGAGGCATGCTGCTAAGGCTGCCGAGGGTCACGGCGGCGCGATCGGGTAGCGTCACCGACGGCAGCAAGGGTCAGCGAGCAGCCCGGCGTGGTCGGTGCCCCCAAGGGGATTCGAACCCCTGATCTCCGCCTTGAAAGGGCGGCGTCCTGGGCCGCTAGACGATGGGGGCGGGGGTAAACACAGCGAAGGGCCAGGGCTGTGTGCCCTGGCCCTGCCTGGTAGCGGGAGTTGGATTCGAACCAACGACCTTCGGGTTATGAGCCCGACGAGCTACCACTGCTCCATCCCGCGTCGCACTTCAGAGTATACACCCGAAGCGAAGGAAGAGTCAAGTGCGAAGGCCCTGGCACCGGCCTATTTTCCCACGCAGTTGCCCACGCAGTATCGTCAGCGCTGGGGTGTTTCACGACCGTGTTCGGAATGGGTACGGGTGGGTCCGCCCCGCTCTCGCCACCAAGGCCATCGCACTCGTGTGGATAGTGAAGCGATCCTGTCGGCCCAATGTCGTGCATGAGAACAGTGATGAGCCCTCGGCCATTAGTACCGCTACGCTGAAGCTGTTGCCAGCCTTACACGCGCGGCCTATCAACCAGGTGGTCTACCTGGGGCCTTACCCGATTGACTCGGTGGGGACCCTCATCTTTGGGCGAGCTTCCCGCTTAGATGCTTTCAGCGGTTATCCCTGCCGGACGTCAGCTACCCAGCGATGCCCCTGGCGGGACAACTGGTACACCGGAGGTCCGTCCGTCCCGGTCCTCTCGTACTAGGGACGGCTCCCATCAAGATCCCTGCGCCCACGACGGATAGAGACCGAACTGTCTCACGACGTTCTGAACCCAGCTCGCGTACCGCTTTAATGGGCGAACAGCCCAACCCTTGGGACCTGCTCCGGCCCCAGGATGCGAC
>JACCZL010000710.1 GCA_013695975.1 Chloroflexota bacterium | reverse complement strand
CGTCCCGCGAGGGCGCACGCCGTGCGCCCCTACGACCGGTGCGGGCGGGACGCCCGCGCTCCCAGGGGACCCGTCTACAATACTGATGTGACGCTGGACACCGAGCAGAGCACGGCGACCGGGCCGGATGCGCCACGGGGGGATTTGCGCGCCCTCCGCGGGCTCCTCTGGGCGCTCGCCGCGGTGATGGGGGTTGCCTGGCTCTTCGTGGGCGGCGGGCTCGAGATGCTGATTGGTACGGTCCGACCGACCACGCCGTCGAGCGGGCCCGAGGTCGGGCGGGCCGCGCCGGAGCTACGCCTGCCGCTGGCCGGGGGCGGCGAGGTCGACCTGGCCGAGTACCGCGGGAAAGTGGTGCTGCTCAACTTCTGGGCGACCTGGTGCGTCCCTTGTCGGGCCGAGATGCCGGCGATCGAGCAGGCCTACCAGCAGCATCGCGAGCGCGGCTTCGAGGTCCTCGCCGTGAACATCCAGGAGCGGGACGAGGACGTCCTCGAGTTCCTGCGCGAGGTTGGGGTAAGCTTCCCGTCGGCGATCGACCATGTCGGCGACTCGCTCCGCCGATACCGTGCGATCGCCTTACCGACGACGATCCTGATCGACCGCGAAGGCGTGATCCGGGACATCCGGGTTGGCCCGCTGACGGAGTCGATACTCCAGGAGGGGCTGGCGAAGGTGCTGTAGGGGCGCCTGCCGCTGTGTGGGCAGGCGCTGCATGCGCCCGAGTAGCCCTCAGCCCGGGCCTCTCCCCGAGGGAGAGGGAGTAGGACGCCCCTACGGGGTGGCGGGTGGGGGCGGCGGGGGCGCGGCCGAGACGGCCGTGGGCGGGAACGTGTCGCGGACGAGGGAGCGGATCCGGTCCCAGCGGGGGACGAGGACGAGGGCGCCGGAGGGAGCGACGCCGTCAAAGGCCATCTGCTCGTCAATCAAGCTGAGGGTGATGTCACTCTCGCCGAGCTGCCGGACGGCGTTCGCCAGGTTGACGTAGTCGAGGGGTTGCAGGTCGCTCTGGAAGTTCCGACAGCCGCCGACGATCGCGGGCAGGGCCGGCAGGGCGCGGAGCTGGAGGAGCTGCTGGCGCAGGGCGACCACGACCTGCTGCTGGCGGCGGATGCGGCCGAGATCGTTGTCGGGGTTGCGAGTACGCGCGTACTCGAGCGCACGTCCGCCGTCCATGAGCTGGGGGCCGGGCTCGAAGCGCACGGTGCGGTAGCCGTAGTCCTCAGTGGGATAGCGGGTGTCGACGAGCGGCCTGGGGACGTTGACGAACACCCCACCGACCGCGTCGACGGCCGTTCGGAAACACCGGAAATCGAGCATGCCAAAATGCTGGATCGGGATCGCAAAGTTCCACTCGAGGGTCCGTCGGAGCAGTCCGATTCCGCCGTCTCGCTCCTTGTACTGTTCGCCGTAGACGTAGGCGCTATTGATCCGATCTTTGCCGTAGCCCGGAATCTCGACGACCAGGTCGCGGGGGATCGAGATCAATCTGAGGCGATGCGCGACGAGGTCCAGGTTGCCGATGATGAGCGTGTCGGTGCGCGGGATCTCGCCGTCCTCGCGGCGATCGACACCGACGGCGACGAAGTTGAAGCTGGAGGCGCCGCTCCAAGCCGGGCGCGGGGTGGGAATCGGCGTCGGGATGAGTGTCGGCGGCGGGGGCGGGACCGCCGTCGGCTGGAGCGTCGCGATGGGTGTCGGTTGAGGTATCGGCTGGACCGTTGGGAGTGGGTCGAGACGCTCGGCCACGATGGTCGGCGCGGGTGGCGGCGGATCGGGTGGAGGCAGGAGCTGGAAGACCTGCCAGCCGAGGAGGCCCAGGGGGAGGGCCAGCGTTGCGACGGCCACGGACAGCGGCGCTCGCCAATGGCGACCGTCCTCGCTGCCCTGCATTGTCGTCCTCCACCGTACCGAGAAGCGTGTGAGCCTTTACCGAAACCAGTACAAGGCGAGCCGAAGCTCGCCCAGGGTATATGGCATCGTCGAGTGCGGTGCAAGATTTGGACCGCGGGCCGCGCGGACGCAGCCAGCGTGCGACGGAGTCCGCTGGGCGCGGGTAGCTGCGCTGGCTATGCTACGATGCCACCGAGCCCAGCCTTGAGGCGGTGAATGGTCACCAACCGAGTTCACCCCGGTGGATGGCGACCGGGTTTTCGAGAAGGGCAGGGCGCCCCTACGACGGCGGGCAGGCGCCATTTTCTGACGCATGGGATTATCCTCAGGCCAGGAGGGGGCGCGATGCCGACCGCGACGATCAACGGGGTCACGCTGTACTACGAAGAGACCGGGCAGGGGGACCCACTGGTCTTCTGCCATGAGTTTGCCGGCGACACTCGGAGCTGGACCGAGCAGGTCCGCTTCTTTTCGCGGCGGTATCGGACGATCACCTTTAATTTTCGCGGCTACCCGCCGTCGAGCGTACCGGACGACCCGAGCGCCTACTCCGAGGAGACGTCGGTGGAGGACACCTTTGGGCTGATTCGGCACCTCGGGATCGAGCGAGCCCACGTCTGCGGGCTATCGATGGGCGGCTCGGTGACGCTGAAGCTGGGGATCGTCCACCCTGAGGTCTGTCGAAGCCTGGTCGTGGCCGGGGCTGGCTACGGCAGCACCGAGCACGAGCAGTTCGTCCGCGACGCCCGGACCACGGCCGAGATGTTCGAGCGGGAGGGCGCGGAGAAGACGGCCGAGATCTACGCTCGCGGTCCGTCCCGCCAGCGATTTATCCAGAAGGACCCCCACGGCTGGGCCCACTTCCGCGATCTGCTCGCGACCCACTCGGCGGTCGGCTCGGCCCACACCCTACGCGAGGTCCAGGCCAGGCGCAAAACGATCTACGAGGTCGGCGAGCAGCTCGCGACCATGGAGGTTCCGACGCTGGTGGTCAACGGCGACGAGGACGAGCTGTGCCTGGAGCCGGGCCTGTTCATGAAGCGGCGCCTGCCGAATGGCGGGCTAGCCGTCTTCCCGAACACGGGCCACACTCTGAACCTGGAAGAGCCGGCCCTCTTCAACCAGACGGTGCTCGATTTCCTGACCCTCGTCGAGCAGGGCCGCTGGACCCCGCGCGCCGAGACCAGCACCTCGCTCCTGCCGGCGGAGGCTCGACCGGCCTAGCGCAGACCCCTGGTCGGCCGCGGGAGGCTGGCCCCAAGATGATCATCCGGGCGCCAAGGTGATCAAGGTGATCATCGTTGTGCGCACGAGCATCTTGCGCCTCGGATGATCATCTTGGCCCGGTGGATGCTCCGGCCAGCGGCAGACCCGGCTAGAAATCGTCCGGGCACCACGGGGCGATGGCGGTGTGGAAGAGGGCGTCGGCGCGGTGGGTGGCGCCTGGTCGCAGCTCTTCGACGCGGGCGGCCCGCACGAGCTGGCTGAAGGAGACCCCTCCCAGGTAGGCGGCGCCGAGGTCGCTGGCGTCGAGCCGCAGGTCGGGAGGATCGGCGGTCGGGGCGAGGCGGGCGCCTCCGGGCCCGGCCTCGAGCCGCCAGCGGCCCGCGTTCCAGGGACAGAACGGGTCGATCAGGTCGAAGACGAGCGAGCCGGTGTCGGCGTAGGCCCGCGCCCCGAGCGCGGCTCGGACGTCGACGACGCGGAGCCAGATCCCGTCGAGCAGTCGAAGCCGAAGCCGCCTGGGCTCGGCGAGCGTGAGGAGGAGGGGGTGATCCGGTCGCAGGCGATCGGCCCGCACGCGCGCCACCAGGTCGACGCCGAACAGGAAGCGCCAGATCTCGCGGGTGGCGAGCGGCGTCGTCCCGAGGGCCTCGAGCACGTCGAGCCAGCCCTCGGGCAGGCCGGACTCGCCCCATGACGAGTGGACGCGGTAGAGGGCGTAGCCCTCGGCGCGACCGTCGACCTCGAGCACGGCGCGGAACATCGGGCCGCCGCCGCGGCGGTGACGAGCCGAGTCGGCGAGTCGCCGCTCCGTCCACCAGGTCGGGGAACGCCTGAACGTGCCGGGACTACCGGCCCGCGCGCGTTCGTGCAGGTCGGGCAGGATCCGAAGGGCCTCGTCGAGGGGAATCAGGCGAATGCGGCCGAACGGCAACGAGGGCGCTCGAAACGTGGCGCGGTCGGGCTCGACGTCGATCGTGGCGCGGAGGGTGGCCAGGCCGTAGCCGAACCGCTGGTAGATGTTGCTCTCGGAAGCCCAGAGGATGGCGAGTGGTTCGCCCCAGGCGCGCACGTCGTCGAGCTGATGGCGCATCATCGCCGTGAGCACGCCCCGGCGGCGGTGGCTCGGGCGAACCCCGACCAGGGTGACCCCGGCCGTCGGCAGCTCCCCACCGGGCACGGCGAGCGAAAACTGGAGGGCGCCGGCCACGCCGACCATCGCCTCGCCCTGGAACGCGCAGAGCATGCGATTCGGCTGGACCAGGCGGGTAACGTTGGTCCAATCGTCGGCGTCCCACTCGAAGCTGAACGCCGAGCCGTTTGTCTCGGCGCAGGTCTCGAGATCTTCCTCGCGGACGGCTCGAACCCTGATCTCGGATGGCGCTGGGTCGGTCATCGTCGCGCTTGCTCCACGCCGCTGAGGATATATGATTGCGGCATGGCCGGGCCGTTGAGCGACCCGCGGGTCCTGGCCCGCGACATGCTCGCGGTCGTCGAGCACCCGAAGCTCGGCCCGGTGCGGATGGCCGGCATCCCCTACAAGCTGGGCGACACGCCGGCCGAGATCCGTCGCCACCCCCCGCTGCTCGGCGAGCATACCGACGAAGTCCTCGGCGAGCTGGGCCTCGCCAGCGATGAGCTGGCCGAGCCGCGGCGTGAGGGGGCGATCTAGGTCAGGGGACAGGAGACGCGAGGAGAGTGCAGGCGTCTCACTGGTCCGCGACAAGCCTACGGGTTGAGCATGCGATGGGACATAGCCCACCTGCATGGCACCGGGAACAATCCCCGAAGAGGAAGGCTTGCTGGGCGTCGAGGGCATCGCCGCGCTTCTAAACTGGACCTTCGTAGTATCTCCCAGCCTTGGATCTGAGGCCGCGTCAGCATCGTGGTGGTACACTTCGGGCGTGGGCTTCGAGTGGGACGATCGGAAGAACGAGTCCAACATTCAGAAGCACGGGCTGGACTTCGCGGATGCCCATCAGATCTTCGCCGCACCCATGCTCGTCGCATCGGACGAGCTCCACGAATTCGGTGAGGAAAGGTCGATCGGCATCGGACTTCTCGAAGGACGGGTCGTCGTGGTTGTCTTCAGCGAGCCGGAAGCCCACACGGTCTGAATTGTCTCGTTGAGGAAGGCGTTACGACATGAGCGAGAGCGTTTCGGACAGCACCTCAAGGACCAACTGGGCGCGGGTTGACGCCCTGAACGACGACGAAATCGACACGGCGGACGCTCCGGCACTGTCGGACGACTTCTTCCGCCGGGCGACTTGGCGTAGGCCTGGGCCGGTGAGCGTCACTGTCCGCGTAGATCCCGAGATCGTGGCCTGGTACCACGCCCAGGGCGAGGAGGGCGAGCAGCGGATGTCGGCGGCCCTCCGAATCTACGCGGAGGCGCACAGAGGCCTCTGAGTCCACCAACCAAGCATTGCACCCGACTCGGGGGGGTGCCTGCACGTCGCATGTCAGTGCTGGCGGGGCCGGTGACTTCGAGGAAGGCTAGTGCCGCGCCACGGTGAAGGTGATGGGGGGGCCAGCCCTCCCCTGTCGTTCTGAGCGAAGCGGAGAACCTCATGCTGGGGACCGGGAGATTCTTCGCTTCGCTCAGCACGACGAACCCTTCATGATCGGCGTGGCGGAGCACTACAGCGGCGTGCGCAATAGTTGGCCCCGCCGGCTACCTGGTAGGGACCGCGCCAGGGGGTCAACTTCAACGAACATCGTTGGTGCGATTCGTTCCCACGAAACGGAGTCGCTGAAGCTCCGGGGCTGTGGGGCGAGGAAGGAGGAGTCCAACCTCGACAAGGTGAGGACCGATGCTGGGGTGGAGTCCCAGCGGCCGACCAGTCTTCACCCCCACCACACCCGGTGGAAAGTGCCGCCCTTCGGCTCCGCGAGACGGTCATCGGTGGCATCGACGGCTACGCGAACGGGCAGCTCCTCCATCTCCCCCCGACATCCGCGCGTGGACGCGCGCTCGTGTGCCCCGAGGTGCACCGCCGCCTCAGGCGGGCGGGTCGACGGGACGACGCCGTGCCAGCAGCGCCTCCGCGATCCGGCGCGACGTGAACGGCTGACAGTCGGCGGCGATCCCGAGCGGCGCGAGCGCGTCGGCGACTGCGTTGGCGACGGCCGCCGAGGCACCCATCACGCCGCCCTCCGCCATGCCCTTCATGCCGAGTGGCGTAGCCGGGTCCGGCCGTTCGACGTGCGCCACCTCGAACGACGGCAACTGCGCGGCGGTCGGCAGCGCGTAGTCCATGAACGTCGCGCTCAGGTTCTGCCCGTCCGAGTCGTACACGATCTGTTCGAAGAGGGCCCCGGCCAGGCCCTGGGCCGTCGCGCCGTGTACCTGGCCCTCGACGACGCGGGGGTTCAGCATCCGCCCGCAGTCCTCGACGATCACGTAGCGCGGGATCGACAGCCGCCCGGTCTCGGGGTCGATCTCGACCTGGCAGACGTGCGTGCCGCTCGAGAACGTCAGCGGGGGCGGGTCGTAGGCACGGGTAGCGTCCAAGCCAGGCTCCATGCCCGGCGGCAGCTCGATCGGCGCCAGGTACGCCTTCTGGGCCAACTGGGCCAGCGTGAACCCGGCCTCGGGCACGCCGCGAACGTGGAAGCGACCGGCCTCGAGCACGACATCGTCGGCGCGGGCCTCGAGCAGGTGCGCGGCGATCCTGACGAGCTTCTCCTTGAGCGACCGCGCCGCCCCGAGCGCCGCGCCGACGCTCACCACGCCGCCGCGACTGCCGCGCGTTCCCATGCTGTAGGGGGCCGCGGCCGTGTCGCCGGCCAATACCCGTACCGACTCGAGCGGCACCTGAAGCTCGGCGGCGAGCGCCTGGGCCACCGTGGTCTGGTGGCCCTGCCCCTGGCTGACGATCCCGATCTGCGCCGTCACCGCGCCGCTCGGCTCGATCCGGACGATCGCCGCGTCGTGGCCCGAGCCCGCGATGCCGGCGGTTCGGTAGAACTCGGAGCCGTATGTGTTCGGCTCGATATATGTGCAGACGCCCAGACCGACGATCCGGCCGGCGGCGCGCGCGGCGGCCTGCTCCCGCCGACGCTCCTCGTAGCCGACCATCGCGAGCGCGCGCTCGAGCGTCTCGCGGGGATGGACGGAGCGGTACTGGAGCTCTGTCGCGGTGGTGTACGGGAGGTCGGCGTCGGCCAGCATGTTCCGCCGCCTGACCTCGACCGGATCGAGGCCGAGCGCGCGCGCCACGGCGTCGACCGTCCCCTCGGTGATCCAACTGCAGATCAGCATCGGGGCGCGGTACGGGCCGGCCGGGCACTTATTCGTCAGGACCGTCGTGATGGCGTAGCGATAGTCACGCAGGCGGTAGGCGCCCGGGACCATCATCCCGACGACGCGCGCCATGTAGTTGGCCGGGAAGTAGGCGTAGGCGCCGAAGTCGGTCAGAATGTGGACGTCGAGGCCGACGATGGTGCCGTCCTCGCGGACGGCCGCTCGGACGTCGACGATGTCCTCGCGCGCATGGAGCGCCGAAAGGAGGTTCTCGCGCCGCGTCTCATGCCAGCGTACCGGGCGCCCGAGCAGGCGAGATGCCGTCGCCACGGTCAACTCCTCGCGGAAGAGCGGGATCTTCTGGCCGAACCCGCCGCCGACGTCCGGCGTGATGACCCGCACGCTGCTCTCCGGGATCCGGAGGCGCGCGGCCAGCGCCGACCTCATCGGGTGGGGGATCTGGGTGCTGTGCCAGAAGGTGAGCGTGTCGTCGCCGGGCTCCCAGCTCGCCAGGCAGCCGCGCGGTTCCATCGGCGCGTGCGTCTGCCGCCCCTGGGAGAAGCGGGCCTCGACCACTCGGTCGGCAACCTGCAGGGCCGCGTCGACATCGCCGTGCGCGAACACGCCGTGATACGGGCGGTTCAGCGGGACCGCCTCGTCCACGAGCGGCTGTCCTGGCGCGTCGGCGCGGGTCGGGTCGACGACGGCGGACAGCGGCTCGTACTCGACACCGACGAGCGCGCAGGCATCCTCGACGCGGTACGGATCCGACCCGATCACGCAGGCGATCGGGTCGCCGACGAACCGCACCTTGTCGGCGGGCAGCGTGGCCATCTCCATCGGTGCGAGGCCGTCGATCGGCGGGGCCATCCTGAGCGGCTCGACCAGCCCCACGAGATCCACGCCAGTCAGGACAGCCTCGACCCCAGGCGACTGGAGCGCGGCCGACGCGTCGATCCGGCCGAGCCGCGCGTGGGCGTGCGGGCTCCGCACGAACGCGGCGTGGAGCATGCGCGGCAGGCTGAGGTCGCCGATGTAGCTGCCACGACCGAGGACGAGCTTGCGCGACTCGCGGGGGGACAGCGGCGCACCCACGTAGCCCTGCTCCTTCCCACCGCGATCGCCCATGTCGCCCCACCCGTCGCCGGCTCCGTCATCTCGGGACCGGCCCGACCTGGCCGGTTCGCGCCACCGATCCGCCTGGCGGCCGTCCAGCCCAAGGTGGCCCGATTGTATCGGACCGTCGCGCGTGCCTCAACGCCCGGCCCGGCGCCGCCCCGTCTCGCCGCCCGTCCGCCTGTGGCGATCATTGACGGTCACGCGGACGATTGCTATCCTGTTGCCGGCCGCCGGATGTGCGCACCCGCGCCGGCCCCGGGTATCGTGCAGACGAGCATCTCGATGAGGAGCGATGACGCATGCTCTCGCCCGCGGAGATCGCCGCCAATCCGATCGGCACCGAACTGATCTACGAGGATGAGCGCATCCGCGTCTGGCGGATCGACCTCGAGCCGGGCGGGATTGCCGAGTTCCACACGCACGAGCTGGACTACACGACCGTGGTGGTCGAGGGCGACGTGGTCGAGCGCCCGAACGCGGACGGCACCACCGACCGTATCACGGTCCGGCCCGGCCAGCTCATGCGTTGGTACGACGGCACCCAGCGACACGGCCTCAAGAACGCTGGGACGAAGCCGTTTCGCAACGTCATCGTCGAGATCAAGGCCGTTCCGGCCAACTTCAGCAGCGTGGCGCCGAGCCTGTCATAGCGTGGGGGCCGCGGACGGCCGCCGTGCCGTCGAGGAGAGCAACGATGGACCACCTCGAGCGAACGATCCGCCAGCGCATCTCCCGCCGGGCGATACTGCGCGTCGTGACCCTGGGCGGGATCGCGGCCCTCGCCACGGCCTGCGCCCCGGCCGCGCCGACCGCCCCGACGGCGGCGCCGAAGACCGAAACCAAGCCCGTCGAGAGCAAGCCAGCCGAGACGAAGCCAGCCGCGCAGCCGACCTCGGCGCCCGCCGCGGCCAAGCCGACCACCGCGCCGGCCGCGGCGACCAAGTCGGCCGGAGAGATCAAGATCGCCCTGGCCGCCGAGCCGAACACCTTCGATCCGCACCTGACGGTCGGGCGGAACACCCAGATCTTCGTCGCCAACGTGTTCGACGGGCTCACCGCTCGCGACGAGAAGGCCAACGTCATCCCGGCCCTGGCCACCGAGTGGAAGCCGCTCGACCGCACGGGCTGGCAGTTCAAGCTCCGCCAGGGCGTCAAGTTCCACAACGGCGACGAGTTCAACGCCGAGTCGGTCAAGTTCACCGTCGAGCGGGCAATCAATCCCGAGACGAAGTCGACGATTAGCTCCGAGGTCGGCACGATCGCCGGGGTCGACATCATTGACCCGTATACGGTCAACATCAACACGAAGCAGCCTGACATCATGCTGCCGAACCGGCTCGGCGAGCTGTACGGCGGCATGCTCTCGCCGAAGCACACCGGCGCGACCGACGCAGCCAGCCTGGCCACCAAGCCGAACGGGACCGGGCCGTACCGGCTCACCGACTGGGTCAAGAACGAGCGGCTGGTGCTGGAGGCAAACCCGGACTACTGGCGAGGTCCGGCGCCAGTCGCCAAGATCACCGTCCGGCCGATCCTCGAAGACGCCGCTCGGATCGCGGCGCTCCAGGCCGGCGAGGTCGACTTCGTTGGGAACGTCCCCTACGAGCGGATCGAGGAGCTGAAGGGCAACACGAATCTGGCCGTCAAGACGGTCTCGACGCCGCGTGTCTTCTTCATCGCGATCGATCCCCGTCAGAAGCCCTTCGACGACGTCCGCGTTCGCCAGGCGCTCAACTACGCTGTCGACGCCGAGGCGATCGTGAAGACGCTGTACCTGGGCTACGCGAAGCGCCTGGCGACGGTCGTGTCCCAGGCCGGGACCGGCTACGATGCAAGCGTTCAGCCCTACCCGTACGACGTGGCGAAGGCGAAGGCGCTGCTCGCGGAGGCCGGCTACCCGAACGGCTTTTCGACCGAGCTCGACGCCTTCACCGGTAGCATCGCCGACCATTCCAAGGCGGCCGAGGCGATTGCCGAGTTCCTGCGCAAGGCCGGCGTCGACGTGAAGTTGAACATGTTCGAGTTCGGCGCCTTCGGACCGCGGCGGGTGGCCAACCAGGTGTCGCCGCTGCACATCTACAGCCTGGGCGATGCGTACTTCGAGCCGGCCTGGGCGATCAAGTGGATGATGCAGCAGAACCTCGGCCTGCACTACCGGAACCAGGAGATCTACGACCTCTGCACCAAGGCAGAGGGGACGTTCGACGTCGAGGAGCGCAAGAAGATCTACGCCGACGTCCAGCGCAAGCTGAAGGACGACGCCGGGTTCATCTTCCTGTTCCAGAACGAAGCGGTCTTCGCGATGAACAACAAGGTCCAGTACGAACCCCGTCCGGACGAGACCCAGTGGCTCTACGCGATGAAGCAGGCGTAGCGGGTGCCTCGGCCCTCGGCTGATCCGGACGAGGGGGGCTGCCGCCTCCCCGATCGGGAGGGGGATCGCAGCCCGACTACGCGATGACCGCGTTCATCATTCAGCGCGCGTTGACGTCCGTCCTGGTGGTCTTCGGCGTCTCGGTCGTGACGTTCTTCCTGACCTTCCTGAGCGGCGACCCGGCCGAGCTGATGCTGCCGACCGGCGCCACGCCCGAGCAGATGGCCCAGTTCCGGCGCGAGTGGGGGTTCGACGCCCCAATCTACGTCCAGTACGGGCGCTTTCTCGGCCGGGCGCTCCAGGGGGATCTCGGCGTCTCGCTGCGCCACGGCCAGCCGGCGCTGCCCCTGATCGCCGAGCGCCTGCCCGCCACCCTCCAGCTCACCGTTACGGCGATGCTGCTGGCGATCGCCCTGGCGGTCCCGCTGGGGGTGGTGAGCGCCACCCGCCGGGGTGGGCCGATCGACCTGCTGGCGATGGGGGTGGCGCTCGCCGGCCAGGCGGTGCCCAATTTCTGGCTGGCGATCATGATGATCCTGCTGTTCGCGGTCGCGCTGGGGTGGCTGCCGACCTCCGGGCGAGGCGGCTGGGAGCACGTCGTCCTGCCGGCCGTTGCCATCGCGATTAACCTGATGGCCCTGCTCACGCGCCTCGTGCGCTCGACGATGCTCGAGGTCCTCTCGGAGGACTACGTCCGCACCGCCCGCGCCAAGGGCCTCGGCGAGCTGGTCGTCCTGGTGCGCCACGCCCTCCGCAACGCGATGATCCCGCTGGTCACCGTGATCGGCCTCCAGTTCGGCTACATCCTTGGCGGGGCTGTCGTGATCGAGACGGTCTTCACCTGGCCGGGCGTCGGCCTGTTCACCATCCAGGCCATCACCAACCGCGACTATCCGGTCGTCCAGGCGGCGGTCATGATCCTCGCCACCGCGGTCGTGTCGATCAACCTGGTGGTCGACCTGCTCTACGCCTATCTCGACCCGCGCATCCGCGTGCGTGCCTGACCATGAACACCGTGAACCCGGCCCTCGCCGAGCCCGTCGCAGCCAGCGCCGCCACGCCACGCGGCCGACGGTGGCTGCCGCGAGCGCTGCGGCGCAGCGCCCTGGCGACCGCCGGCCTCCTGATCATCGCCACGGTCGTCCTGGCCGCGCTGCTCGCGCCGTTGCTGGCGCCCAACGATCCGATCGAGCAGAGCCTGACCCGCGCGACGCTGCCGCCCTTCTGGCAGGCACGCGGCAGCTTCGAGGCGCCGCTCGGCACGGACCAGTTTGGCCGGGACGTCTGGTCGAGGATCGTCTACGGGGCACGCATCTCGCTGGCGATCGGCGCGTCGGCGTCGCTGCTCGGGGCCGTCGTCGGCGTCGCGGCCGGCCTGGTCGCCGGCTACTACGGGGGGAAGGTCGACGCCACCATGATGCGCCTCGTCGACCTGAACCTGGCGTTCCCGCTGATCCTGCTCGCGCTCGCGATCGCCGCGATCCTCGGCCCGAGCTTCCGAAACCTGATCCTGGTTATGGCGCTAACGACCTGGATGATCTACGCGCGAGTCGTTCGCGGGATCACGCTGTCGCTGCGCGAGCGCGAGTTCATCCAGGCGGCGCGCGCGGTCGGCGCCACAGACGGCGGCATCATGGCGCGACACATCCTCCCGAACCTGCTGGCCCCGGTCATGGTTATCTGGACGCTCGAGCTGGCGCGCGTGATCCTGATGGAGTCGGCCTTGAGCTTCCTGGGCCTGGGCGTGCCGCCGCCGACGCCGACGTGGGGGCGGATGCTGGCCGAGGGTCGCAACTACCTGACTGTCGCACCCTGGATCACCATCTTCCCGGGCCTCGCGATCAGCATCACCGTCCTCGGCGTCAACTTCCTCGGCGATGGCCTGCGCGACCTGCTGGACCCGCGCCTCCGCAAGCAGACCTAGCGCGAGAGATTGATGTTGACCGGTTCGCCGCCCGGACCGGGGGGCGTCTTCAGTTCAATGATGCGGTTGCGGTAGGTGGCCGTGCCGACGTTCTTCAGCATGTGGCGCTGGCCGCTCCCGACGCGCGTCACCTGGACGTCGCCCGGCACGCGGTGGCCGCGCCTGACCGTGCCGTCGGCCTCATGCACCTCGACATCACCCTGGGTCAGCGCCACGGTCACGTAGTCGAGCTCGTGGTGGTGGATCGGCAGCGTCTCGCCCGGCTCGACGGTGGCGTCCCAGACGCGGACCGTGTCGTCCTCGAAGAGGATCGTCGATCCGACCGG
>JACCZL010000707.1 GCA_013695975.1 Chloroflexota bacterium | reverse complement strand
GGGCTTCGGCAACGTCGGCAGCTACCTGGCGAAGCAGCTGGCCGAGGGAGGGGCTCGGGTCATCGCCGTCTCCGACTCGTCCGGCGGGCTGCTCAACGCGGGTGGCCTCGACATCCCGTCGGCACTCGCCCACAAGCAGGAGACCGGTCAGCTGGTGGGCATGCGGGGCGCCGAGGCGATCTCGAACGAGGATCTGCTCCAGCTGCCCTGCGACGTGCTCGCGCCCTGCGCGCTCGAGCAGGTGATCCACGGCGAGAACGCCGACAAGATCAGGGCCACGATCATCTGCGAGGGGGCGAACGGTCCGACCACGCCGGCGGCCGACGAGATCCTCGAGGACCGCGGCGTGCTCGTCCTTCCCGACGTGCTTGCGAACGCCGGGGGCGTCGTGGTCTCGTACTTCGAGTGGGTTCAGGGCCTGCAGGAGTACTTCTGGAAGGAGACCGAGGTGAACGCGAAGCTCAACGACATCGTCACGCGCGCGTTCAACGAGACCTGGCAGACGGCCCAGGATCGCGGCGTCTCCATGCGGCTCGCCGCCTACGGATTGGCCGTTCGCCGGGTCTCGGAGGCCACGGTCATCCGCGGCCTGTATCCCTAGAAACACGGGGGAAAGCATGTTTCCCCCGTGAGCCCCCTTCTTCAAGAGCTTGACGCGCCGGGGCCGCGGGTGCCTGCGCCGGGCAAGCCCGGCTCCGGCGGTACCAGCTACCTTCGCGTTGTGCCTCGCGTCGTGCTCTATTCGGCTGCTGGGTGCCACTTGTGCGAGCGTGCCCGCTCGACAGTGCTCGCGGTGCGGGTCGAGCTCCCGTTCGAGCTCGAGGAGGTCGACATCACGGGCGACCCGGGCCTCGAGGCGAAGTACCGCGAGCTCCTGCCCGTCGTCGAGATCGACGGTCGCAGAGTGTTCGTCTACCACGTCCCGGCCGGCGCGCTGCGGCGCGAGCTGGGCGCACAATCTCCGCCTGACAGCAGCGTCTTGTGACACCTCGGCACGCGCTGCGGTGCGGCAGGCACACTAACTAGCGTCTGTTACAAGCGAAGGGCGAGGAGATGCTCGTGTCGGATCGGTTGACCGTGGGCGTGGCGGCGCGCCTGTCTCGGTACCTCCAGGTACTCACGCAGTCGAAGAAGATGGGAAAGGAGCGGATCTCCTCGCAGGAGATCTCGGACTACACCAACATCAACGCCACCCAGATCCGTCGCGACCTCTCGGCCTTCGGGAAGTTCGGCAAGCGAGGGGTCGGCTACGGCATCGACTCGCTGCTTGCCGAGATCCGGGGCATCCTGCGCACGCAGGGCCAGCACAACGTCGCGCTCGTCGGTGCCGGGCGACTGGGTCAGGCGATCGCCGGCTCGCCGATCTTCGCCGAGCACGGCATCAACATCGCGGCGGTGTTCGACAACGATCCGGCCAAGGTCGGTCGCTCGCTCGACGGTGGCGTCGAGATCAGCGACTTCACCAGGCTGTCGACGCTTGTGCGGGAGAAGAACATCATCGTCGGCGTCCTCGCGGTTCCCGCCACGAACGCGCAGGTGGTTGCGAACGAGCTCGTCGGCTCCGGCGTGAAGATCCTCTTCAACTACTCGGAGGCGCTGCTCGATGTTCCCTCGGACGTGGCGGTGCACACGTCCAACCCGGCGGTGGAGCTGCTGCACGCGCTCTACTTCCACCTGGCCTAGCCCGGGGCAGCTCAGGCGCGCACATCCGGGTCAGACCCCCGGGCTGTGGACGAAATGTAAAGGGGTCTGACCCTCTGGGGCGGCGCGTACGCTCGGAGCGGTGCGGATTCTCCTCTGGCACGGTTACCTGCTCTCGGGCACGGGCTCGAACGTCTACACGCAGGCCCTTGCGCGGGAGTGGAGCCGGGGGGGCCACGACGTCGTCGTCCTCTGCCAGGAGCCTCACCCGGAGCGCTGGGATCTCGGAGGCGCCTCTGCGGTACGCCCCGACATCGGCGCCCTCCTGCCCGTCTTCGTGCTCGACCGCTACGACGGCCTCGAGCCTCGGCTGCTCGGAAGCCTCACGGCGACCGAGCGCGATCGCTACGTGCGGGCCAACGCCGCGGCGATCCGCGACCAGCTTCCCGCCGACCTCGTCTTCGCGAACCACGTTCTCCTCGGGGGGCCCGTCGCGGCCGCGGCCGGCGCCCCGTACGCCGTGAAGGCGCACGGCTCTGAGC
>JACCZL010000700.1 GCA_013695975.1 Chloroflexota bacterium | reverse complement strand
CCCTCGCGCACCACCGTCTCGCCCGCTCGGAAGCGCAGGGGCCGGACGTGGCGCTGCGTCTCGCTAAGCGCCGGCTCGGCGAGGTGCGGGAAGGCCTTGTGCAGCCACTCTCGGTCGGGCATATCCTGCAACTTCAGCGCGGCGCCGAGCCGCGGTCACCCCGGTATCTTGACACATCGCAGACTACCTCGGTGCGATGGTAGCGAGCCGCGCGGCCACTGTCCCCTCTATCGCATCGCCGCTCCCCGCGGTGCCCGCCGAGGACCGGGGACGAGGGTAGGCCGTCCCCTCGATGGCCCACAGGTCCCTTCCCCTCACAGGGAGGGATTTCGTCAGCGTTACGACCGACCTCAGCGGGCCGCTCCCCTGCGCTCGCTGCCCGTTCTCTACAACCGAACCAGGGACAGCGCTTGGTATGAGAACCCGGAGCTCCCCACGCGAGACCTCCGAGCAGCAGGCGCTTTCACAGGGTGACCGTGGCGCGGAACGGCACCCCGGCGTCCTCCGCCCAGTTACTTCCCGCAAAACGTGCATCGGCATGCACGTTCCGTTCTGCAACACCGGAGCGACCGCCGGCCGGTGTGTCATTCCGAAGCAAGTTCGCATTGGAGGCGGGCCGCCGGCACTAGCGCCGGCGGTTTAGCGCGTCGCTCAGCCACGACCGGATGCGGATGAGCCGAATCCAGCTGGCTGCGGGTCCGCTCGGTGCTCCTCACCGGTTCGCGCGCGACATGGTGGCGAACAGCTCGCGGACCTCGGGCGGCACACGCGGGCGGCCGACTCGGGCGCGCGAGCGCCATCGCCAGACCTGCCTCCAAGCGCGGCGGTGCCAACGGACGACAGCCTCGGGCCGGACGACGACCAGGTGGAGGCGCCAGTCTCGGACGCAGTGCCGTGCGAGCAGCCAGACCGCGAACCGCCGGCAATGCTACTCTGGGCGCGCCAGCCGAGGCAGCGGACCTGTCAGGGCGAGCACCCAGCAGAGCGGGCGTGGCGTCGCCGGCTCGCCCTCCTGTTCGCGCCGGGCCAGCTCGGTGTGCCAGAGATCGTTGTACAGCGCGTAGACAGCGGGGATCAGGACCGGACGCACCGTCTGGATTCCGACCCAGACCAGGCTCGGCCAGGCCGCCAGGAGCATCCCCAGGGCCGGGTCCGGCAACGTGATGGCCAGCGTCAGGGCCACCACCCCGATCGGCAAGGCGACCGGTAGGCAGGCCAGGACGAATGTTGCCAGGCAGAGCCCGAAGTGGCGGCCGCTCAGCCGCCAGGCCTCGAGCGCCGCGAGCGTCCCGGGGAGGTCCGCGTGGACGGCCAGGAACGGCGCCAGCAGCGTTCGTGTGTGCAGGCACAGCGCCACGACGGCGATCAGCAACCACCATAGCCCGCCCGCGAGCGGCCCGAGCACGCCCGCGTTCGGGATCACCATCGCCGCCTTCCAGGCGCCCAGCTCCAACAGCAGCCCAATGGGCACCCAGAAGACGATCGTCGTGTGGACGTTGGTCCAGAAGTAGCGCGGCACCCAGGGCAGCGCGACGACGGTCGCCCGCGCCAGCCCGGTCCGGCGCCCACGCGCTAAGGAGCTTACCACGACCATGACCGCGACCGTCCCGAGGACCGCCGTGATCCAGGGCAGGCCGGCGATCGCGGCCTGCTCCAGCGGGCTTGGCTCGACGATCGTCGCGGCCAGGTAACCCGCCAGCAGGGCCGGCGCGGCGTACGCCGTCAGCACGCGCAGGTGCACCCCCAAGTCGCGGCCCGCCTCGGTCAGCCCCAGCCGGGCGTAGCCCATCCCCTCCCGCCAGGTCACGAGCGCCGTCACCGCCTGGGCCGGTGGCGCGGCCGAGCTGGCCGCGGCGGAGCTGCTGACGTACGGACTCATCTTCACGACCTCCGACCGGCGGCCCAGCCCAGCCACGCGGCGATCTCGTCGCGAAGGGACCGCCGCGCCACCATCAACGGCGCCCGCGTCGGTTTGGATTCTAGGCCGGCCCTCGGATCGGCCGCACCTTTTTCATCGTCGCAGCCGCCGCCCTCCTCGCCGCGGTCGGGGTGATGGTCGCGAGGGCGGCAGCGACTCCCGCGGCCGGCACCAGCCACAGCCCCACCGACGCGGGCAGCTTCTGGGTACTGAGCGGCGTCAGGATCTCAGGCCCGGAAGCGTTCCGCCTAGCAACTGCTCGATGAGGGAAGTCGCGGCCCGGTGAACTCCCTGAGCAGTTCCAGATAGCGCCGCCCTCCGATCAAGGCGACATCGTCGTGCCCGGCTCCCTCGATGATGAGCAGGCACCTCGGCGCGGCAGCGGCCTCGTACAGTAGCCGCCCGTGGGCGAGCGGCACGACCGCGTCGCGGTCGCCGTGGATGACCAGGATCGGGGCCCGCACCCGGTCGACGCGCTCGATGGTCGGGAAACGGGTGTGCAGGAGCGCGCCCAGCGGGAGCACGGGCACGCGCCAGCTCGCCACGTCCTGGATCGAGGTGAAGCCGGACTGGAGCACCAGGCGGTCCGGCGGCTCTTCGACGGCGAGCTGGACGGCGACGGCCGTCCCCAGCGACTTGCCGAAGTAGACGATCCGGTCGTCGGCGGTGTCGGGCCGCGACCGGAGGTAGGCCACCGCGGCGCGCGCATCGGCGTACATCGTCTCTTCGGACGGCGCGCCTCCGCTCCGGCCGTAGCCATGATAGTCGAACAGAAGGAAGCTCGCCCCGAGCGACCGGTACAGCCGCTCGAGCAGGTCGAGACGGTGAGAGATGTTTCCCCCGTTGCCGTGCAGCCACAGCACGGTCACCGCTCGCCCGCCGACGATGAACCAGCCGTGCAGGCTCGCGTCCGGCCCGAACCACACTTCGACGAATGGGATCCCGCGCTCAGCCGGCGTCCCGACGAGCTCCCGCTTCGGGTGAAAGACGAGCCGGTTCTCGAACGGCACACCCCGTCCGCTAACCGCCAGCAGGAGCAGCCCCAGCACCGCCGCCGGGATGAGCGCAGCCCGCGTGCCACCACGCCGGGACCATCGCTTCGGCGCCGCTTCCATACTCACCAGTGGGCATCCCGTTCTCGCGGTCGTTCACGCCGATGCGAGTCGACCGGCGATACCCCCGCCGAGGGGCAATTGCTCAACTTGTCGCTGAGTGATCATAGCTTCCTCCTTCGTGTCCGGCGCTGACGGACTGGCCGTGAGGCCGGGGGGATGTTGCGGTTCACGCGGAACAGGTTGTGGGGGTCGTACGTCTTCTTGACCTCGGCGAGGCGGTCGAAGTTCGCGCCGAGCAGCTTCGGCTCGTGTTCCTGTCGTAGACGTGACGGCAGTGGTCGTAGCGGTATGGCCGTCCCGGGACGTTGATGGTCTGGCCGACCATCGCGACTTCGCACAGTCGGCACCTCGCACGGCCTCGAAGCGGGTAGAACCGAGCGGTTCGGCGGTGGGGCACTTGCTCCGGATCCTTATGGTGCAGTACGCCGAGACGCCACTACCCGGCCGGCCGGTTGGATCCATGCCTTGACAGGTCGCAGCCCGGCGGGTAGAAGTAGCCCATGGGAGACGACGTGTCCGAAGATCTCCAGTCGCCTGCAGATTCAGGCTGGCCGCGGCGTCAAGTGTACTTCGTCACCGTGGAGTGGCTCGACGAGCCGCGCCAGCCGGCGTCGACGGAGCGCCTGGCGAGGGTCGTAAGCCATGCCCTCGAGCATGCCCACAACATTCCCCCGGGCACCCCCGCTGCCCGCTTCGTGGTCCGGGTGAAGGCCGACGACGTGGCCGTGGAAGTCGAGGGCAAGGTCGAGCACCACCATCACCGTCACGCTTCAGGACCCTGATCGCGGCTTGCCCCTTCGTCACTGGGCGCGCTCGGATCTATACGATGGTCTTTAACCGGCCACGACGCTGTGCGAGGTCGGACGAAAGTCTGTAGCC
>JACCZL010000693.1 GCA_013695975.1 Chloroflexota bacterium | reverse complement strand
GCACGATGAAGACGGAGCGGGGGTGGAGCGTGGTTCGGGCGCAGATCGTCGGGGCGACAGGGTATGGCGGCGTCGGGATGGCCGAGCTGCTGTCGCGCCACCCGGAGATCGAGATCGCTTCGCTGCTCGCCAAGTCCGACGTCGGTCGGCCACTCAGCGACTTCTATCCCCATCTACGGGGCTTCTGTGACCAGGTCGTCGAGGACGCTGCGCCCGAACGGATCGGCGAGGACGCCGACCTGGTGATATTCGCCACCCCGGATGGAGTCGGTATGACCCATGCCGCCCGCCTGCTCGAGGCCGGGCGGCGGGTCGTCGACTATAGCGGCGACTTCCGCTTCCCGACCGCCGCGCTGTACGCGCGCTATGCGCAGACCCATCCAAGCGTCGGCGGCCGCCCGCACGCCGCGCCCGAGCTCCTCGAGCAGTCCGTCTACGGCGTCCCCGAGCTGCATCGCGAGCGCCTCCGTGGCGCTCGGCTCGTCGGCAACCCCGGCTGCTTCGCGGTGGCGATGATCCTGGCCCTCGCGCCGGCGTTGGAGGCTGGGCTGATCGATCCGCGCTCGCTGATCGTGGACGGTAAGACCGGCGTCTCCGGGGCGGGGAAGAAGCCGTCGGCGACCAATCACTTCCCGGAGCGGAACGAAAGCGTGGCCCCGTACCGTGTGGCCAACCACCAGCACCTGTTCGAGACCCAAACGGCGCTCGAGGCGCTGGCGGCTGCGCCGATCTGCCTGACCTTCGTTCCACACCTCGTCCCGACCACCCGCGGGATCATCTGCACCTGCTACGCAAGCCTGCGTAGCGACATTGCCCCCGAGGCCGTGCAGGCCGTCTACGAGGCTTTTTACGCCGAGGAGCCGTTCGTGCGGGTCCTCCCGAGCGGCCTGACGCCTGGCCCCAAGGCCGTGATCGGGAGCAATCTTTGCGACGTCTCGACCGTCCTCGACCGCCCGAACGGCCGCCTGGTCATGGTCGGCTCGATCGACAACCTGCTCAAAGGCCAGGCTGGAGTGGCCCTCCAGAACATCAACCTCATGTTCGGCTTCCCGGAGACCATGGGCCTGGAGCGTGTCCCGATCTACCCGTAAGGGCGCGGCTGGCCGCGGCCCGGTGCCCGCCGCCACCAGACTGGTACGATGGGGGTCGGGGTGAGCGTTGGGGGTGACGGGTATGATGGCGCGACGAGGGCTGCTCTTCGTGGCGGTGGTGTCGTTGGCGCCGACGGTGGCGCAGGCGCACGTCAAGTGGTTCGAGGACCCTTCGCACTATCCATTGCGGACGGATCTCATCCTGAGCTGGCGCACCGCGGCCGCCATCGGAGTCTCGCTGGCGGCGCTCGCTCTCTTGTACCTCCTCCAGCGCGCCCTCGGGAGCCCGCACTGGCCCGATCTCCAATTCCTCGAGAAGATGGCGATCGGGGCGCCGACGCTGCTGGCGGTGCAGGCGGCGATCGGGCTGATCTATGCAGCGGTCCAGCCGGTCCTTTTCGCCCCGAACCTGCCGCTGAGCAGCAACGCGGCCGGACTGACACTGGCGGCGGTCCAGATCCTGATCGGCTTCAGCTTCATCACCGGCATCGGCGACTGGCTGGCGGCTCTCGTGCTGATGCTGCTGGGGCCGCTGGCCTTCCTCTTCTTCCCGCCGATGGACGTGCTGGAGCAGTTCTTCTGGGCCGGCATCGGGGTGGTGGTCCTGGTCCTCGGGCGCTACGCGGTCGAGGGCGGTCAGGCCCGCCCGTGGTTCCGCAAGCGCAACCCGGCCTGGTCCTCGCGGGCGGTGGCGATCTTGCGCATCATCGCCGGACTATCGATCATCGCCCCCGGCCTGAGCGAGAAGATCTGGAACCCGGATATCGGCGCTGCCTTCCTGGCCGATCATCCGGGCTTCAACTTCATGCAGGCGTTCCTCGGCGTGAGCTGGTTCACCGATGAGCTGTTCGTGCTGGCAGCGGGGATCATGGAGGCCGTCATCGGTGTCTTATTGGTCAGCGGTCTGCTGACCCGCGTGGTAATCCTGGGCATGTTCGTACCGTTCAACGTGGGCGTGCCCTTCCTGCCGCCCCAGGAGCTCCTTGGTCACATCCCGATCTTCGGGATCATGTACTTTCTGCTCGTGCATAGCTCCGGCATCGCGCCGGGCGAGTCGATCGATCGCCAGACACCACCGGGCTCCTCAGCGAATCGGGGAGGACCAGAGGCAGCTTGAACTCGGACGGTCGCTCAGCCGCCTCAAAGAGCTTGCACGAACCTCATGGGGCCGGGGAAGGCTTCGGCACAACCTTGGGAACCGCGGTCACCGCTGGAGCCGGAGCCGGAGGTAGTGGCGCCACGGTAGGCTTGGGAGGGGCGGCCGGGGGGGCCGGCGGGGGCGCCGCGGCAGTAGGTTTGGCCGGAGCAGCAGCGGTCGGCTGCACGGTTGCCCCGGGCGTTGGTCCGGCAGTCCCGCCGGGGGTGCCTTCAGGCGCGCCACCAGGTGTCGCCGCCGCGGTAGCCTCGACCGTCGGTTGCGCATCCGGCGCCGCCGTCGGTCCTGCCGTCGCTCCTCCGGGCGG
>JACCZL010000612.1 GCA_013695975.1 Chloroflexota bacterium | reverse complement strand
GCGCAGTCCGGTCGTCATCGCGTAGCCCCGATGGCCGTCGATCTCGACCTCGGCCTCGGTCACGGTGACCTCGCCGAGGTTGAAGACCGAGCGCCCCGCCGACTCGCGCGCGCGCAGCATGAGCATCCCTGGCGTCGGCTCGCGCACGACGGTCACGGCCGCGCTGCTCGCCAGGACCCGCTCGGCCAGTCCCGTCAGCACGGCCTCGTCGCAGTCGGCAATCGCCTCAAAGCGCGCGTTGCGGTCCAACGGCTCACGCGCCGACCGGCTTCGGCAGGCCCTTCTCGTCGAACTGGAGGTTGATGACCTTGGCCGCCTCGCGGACGAAGTTGTATTTCGACGGGTCGACTGGCACCATTGGACCGGCGAGCTCCATCGCCTTGAGGGCGGCCAGATCCCGGAACTCGCCGAAGACTTCCTGGATCTTCTGGATGGCGCGCGGGTCCAGCTCGGGATGGACCGTGAACGGGCCGTTCGGGATGTCATCCGAGACCTTCAGGACGACCAGCTCGTCCGGACTGATGACGCCCCGGCTGACGGCGCTATCGGTGGAGAGATTGTTGCTCGCCCCGCAGGGGACCTGACCCTTGGCAATCGCCAGGATCGCGTTCTGGTGATTGCCGGCGTACCGCCCCTTGATGTCCTTCTCCGGATCGATGCCCTCCTGGAGCAGCATCACCCGCGGGAAGAGGTTGCCCGAGGTCGAGGCCGGATCGACGAAGGCGAAGTCCTTGCCTCGGACGTCGGCCATCGTCTTGACCGGCGATTCGCGGCCGGCCAGCAACAGGCTGTTGTACTTCGCGGGGTTGGCGCCATCCTGCGAGTCGACCATGATCGGGATCGCGCCGAACTGCTGCTCGGCAAACAAGAAGCTCAGCGCCCCGTGGTAGCCGACCACGACCTGGCGGGCACGCTGCGCCTCGACCAGCGCGGCGTAGCTGGTCGTGATCGCCATCTCGACAGGCACCCCGATCCGGCTGGAGACGTGGTCGATCAACGGCTTGTAGTTGTTCTTCTGCTGAACCTGGTCCTCGAGTGGGATGAAGCCCATGCTCAGCTTGGGGACGTCGGTCGGCCAGCCCTTGTCGTTGAGCGCTGCCGCCGGCTTGCCCGGCGCCTTCTGGGCCCCGCCCTGACCCGCCGGGCCTGCGCTGCACGCGCTCAGCAACGTCACCCCAGCCAGGCCGACGCCCGTGCGCAGGAACCGTCGTCGATCGATCCGCCTCGACATCGTCGCTACCTCCTAGATCAAGCGGGCGCGGACGATCGCGCTCGCGCGGTCGATGATCGAGACCACCAGGATGATCTCGATCACGATGGTCAGCACGCGGTGGAACTGGAACTGACTGAACGCGGCCTGGATCTCGAAGCCGATCCCACCGGCCCCGACGATGCCCAGGATCGTCGCCGAGCGGACGTGGGCCTCGAAGTCGAGCAGGGTGTAGGAGACCATCAGCGGCAGGGCCTGGGGCAGGACCGCGAAGGTGAAGAGCTGGAGCGGCCCGCTGCCGGTCGCCCGGATCGCCTCGACCTGGCGGGGGTTGATCGCCTCGATCGCTTCGGAATACAGCTTGCCGAGTGTGCCGAGGCCGCCGACCGCCAGCGCGATCGCCCCGGCGAACGGCCCGAACCCGAGCGCGGCGACGAAGATGATCGCCCAGACCAGGGCCGGGATCGCGCGTATCACGTTCAGGAGCGAGCGCGACCCGTGGTAGAGGACCACGTTAGGGGCGGTGTTCTTGGCCGCGAGCAGGCTGACTGGAAACGCCACGATGACCGAGAGGACCGTCCCGATGACCGCCATCTGCAGCGTCACGGCGATCGGCTCGAGCATCCGCAGCCAGTAGGACCCGTCCGGCGGCCAGAGGCTGGCGAAGAAGCGCAGCATCAGCGGGATGCCGCGCAGCAGCCGCTCCAGGCTCAGCTCAGTCCCGTGAGCCGACCAGGCCAGCAGCGCGGCAGCCAGGACGAGCATGATGATCGCCCCGCGGCCCGGGACTGATACCGGCCGCAGCAGGGCGCGGCGCTGCCCCTCGGTCAGCGCATCACGCCCTGCGCCGGTCATCGCCACACCGGGCGCGCTCACGAGGCCAGCAGCTCCGGCGTCGACTCGACCGGTGACGGTGGCTGCTCGGCCGGCTCGGTGTGGCGCGCGGCGAAGACGGCCGCGCTGCCCTTGTAGACCCGGATCAGCGCCTCCTCGTCCAGGGCATCAGGAGGGCCATCAAAGGTGATCAGACCGTCGGCGATGCCGATGATCCGATCGGCGAACGCCCGCGCCAGGTTGACGTCGTGGATGTTGATCAGGGTCGGGATCCCCGACTCCTTGGCCGTCCGTCGGAGGTCGGTCATCACGCTCCAGGCCAGCTCCGGATCGAGCGAGGCGACCGGCTCATCGGCGAGCATCGCGACCGGCTCCTGGGTCAGCGCCCGCGCGATGGCGACCCGCTGCTTCTCGCCGCCAGAGAAGGAGTCGGCCCGCTGGCGCGCCCGATGGGCCAGATTGACCCGCTCCAATGAGCGCAGCGCGATCGCTCGGTCGGCGCGCGAAAACCAGTACAGGCTGCTGGGGAAAGCCGAGCGATGGCCGAGCCGTCCGGCCAGGACGTTGTGCATCACCGACAGCCGCTCGACCAGGTTGTATTCCTGGAAGATGAAGCCGATCCGCCGCTGGAGCGCCCTGCGCTGGGCCCCCGTCGCGCCGGTGACGGTGGCGCCGTCCACCCCGATCGAGCCGGCGGTCGCCACGAGCAGGCCGTTGAGGCAGCGTAGGAGGGTCGACTTGCCGGCCCCGCTGCGCCCAATGATGCAGACGAGCTCCGCACGCCCGATGTCGAACGACACCTGCTTGAGCGCTTCGTGGCCGTTTGGAAAGACCATCCGAA
>JACCZL010000219.1 GCA_013695975.1 Chloroflexota bacterium | reverse complement strand
CGCCAGGCCGGCCCACCAGGCGTTGGCCTTCGCCGACGCAACGCTCCCCCACCACCGCTCCGGCGCGCGGAGCGGCCGGCTCGGCGGGGCGACCGGCCCGACCGCGGCGGCGTCGAGAAAGGCCAGTCCCAACGTGCGCGGATCGCGCACCCACAGCCGCGGACCGATCCGCGGCCCGATGACCTGGAAGTAGCTCCACGCCGGCGCGGCTCCGCACGACAGGGCGCTGGCGTCCGGTCCCGACCAGAGCTCGGTCGAGCCGTGGACCTGGACCCAGTACGGCTCGAACGCCTGCCCGAGCGCGCGGCTCGGGGTGAGCGCCAGCGCGCCGCCCACCAGGAGGCCGCGTCCCAGCCGACCAAACAGGGCCCTGCGGCTGATCGGCGTCACGCCTCTAAGTATAGTCCCCGCGACGCACCTCAGCGGTCCTTGGCCGTCGGATCTGACGCTCTGAGAGCCTCGATGACGTCGATAAATGGCTTACACTATGAACAGCACTCCACAAGGCAAAGGAGCCGCCGCATGGCTGTTGCCACGACGACTCGCCCCGTCCTGGAATCGGGCGATCGGCTAGCACGGGAGGAATTCCATCGCCGCTACTGCGCGCGGCCCGACATCAACAGGGCCGAGCTTGTGGAAGGAGTCGTCTACGTGGTCTCCCCCCTTCGATTCGACCTCCACGCTGAGCCGCATGCGGGTGCTGTGACCTGGCTCGGTACCTACGCGGCAACGACGCCCGGCGTGCGCTTGGGGGACAACGCCACCGTCTATCTGGACGCCGAGAACGAGGTCCAGCCCGACGCGATCCTCTGGCGCGAGGAAGCGGGCGGGCCACTCATCACCCCGGATCACTATATCGAAGGGTCGCCCCAGCTCGTCGTCGAGGTCGCCGCCAGCAGCGCCTCCTACGACCTCCACGACAAGCTGGAAGCCTATCGCCGCAATGGGGTGCGCGAGTACGTCGTCTGGCGGGTGCTCGACGAGGCGATTGACTGGTTCCGGTTGTACGAGGGCGAGTACGTCCGCGTCGAGCCAGATGCGCGGGGCGTGATCGAGAGCGAAGCGTTCCCCGGCCTGCGGCTAGACGTGGCGAAGCTGGTTGCGGGCGACCTCGCCGGCGTGCTGGCCGAGCTGGAGCCTCGACCGAGCGAGGGGCAGCCCGAACGCCAGGTCTGACCCGCGGGCGTCAATCTGAGACCGTGCCGCCGTCGTCTTGGGCTGCCTCGCCGAGCAGCTTCTCCACGATGACGGTGTCGCGCCACTCGCCGTCGAGCTTGCCGTGGCGCTGGTAGACCCCGACAACGCGGAAGCCGGTCGCCCGACAGAGGGCAAGGCTGGCGACGTTCTCGGGGAAAATTCGCGAGACGAGCTTCCAGAAACCGCGCTCCTCACATGCCCGGAACAGGGCCTCGAGGACGGCCCGCCCCGCGCCGATCCCGCGCGCCGCACGGTCGACGTACACCGAGTACTCGGCGATCCCCTGGTAGCAGGGCCGCGAACGATAGGTGCTGGCGCCCGCCCAGGCTACGACCTGGCGGTCGCGCTCGGCCACGACGGTCGGGTAGATGTCGCCCCGCTCGGCGAGCATCGCGACGATCTGCTCGGCGCTGCGCGGCTTGGTCTCGAATGTGGCGATCCGCTCCTCGATCCCCTGGTTGTAGATCCGCGCGATCGCCTCGGCGTCGGTCGGCCGGGCCAGCCGGGCGGCCGTCGAATCGCTCACGTCGTCCTCACCTCCACGGATCTTCCCTGGCGGGCCAACGGCACCAGGGCGAAGGCGCCGGCCAGGCCGACCACACCGGCCAGCATGAAGGCCCCGCCGTAGCCGCCGCCAAGATCGAGTACCAGTCCAGCCGCCACCGGCGCCAGAGCCGTCGCGGTGAACCCGAGGAACGCCTGAGCCGCCTGGGCCGAGCCGAGCTGGTCGGACGGGGCCAGTTCGGCCACGGCCGTCGAGTAGACGCCGGAGTCGGCGGCGACGAGCAGGCCGTAGAGGCAGCCGACCACGACCAGCAGCCACCAGCCGGCTGCCCCGAGCCAGCCGAACCCCAGCGAGATGACTCCGCTCGCCGCGGCGATGGCGAGCGCAGCTCGGGCCCGGCCCCAGCGGTCCGAGAGCCAGCCGCCTAGCCACACCCCGACCGTCCCGAGCGCCGCCATCAGCGCCGCCCACTTGCCGCCCTCGGCCGCCGCCTCGACGCTCCCGAGCCCCTCTGTCGCCAGCACCGCCGCCAGGAACGCCGCCAGCCAGCCCCGCGAGACGTACAGCTCCCAGGAATGACCGGTGTAGGCGAGGATCGTCCGTAGCAGGGGACCGTGCCTCAGGACTTCTGGCCGTGGGCGGGCGGTCTTGCCCTCCGGAGCCGCCGCCCCACGCGTGGCCAGCACAGCGAGCGGCGCCGCCGCCACCGAGATCAGGCCCAGGACCAAGGCCGCCCCGCGCCAGCCGATCGGCGCGAGCAGGGCGCCGGTCCCCCAGAGCGAGATCGCCGCCCCGAGGTAGAAGGCCGAGACGTAGACGCTGACCGCGAGCCCCCGCCGCTCCGGCGTCGCGGCCTGGGCCACCAAGCGCACGCCGGGCATGTAAACCCCGGCCAGACCGACTCCAGCCAGCGCCCGCAGCAGGGCCGCGCTCCAGACTCCCTGGGCCAGCAGTGGGAACAGCAGGAAGGCCAGACTGACCGCGAGCGAGCAGGCGGTGATGACCCGGCCGGTCGGGACCCGGTCGGTCAGCGGTAGGACCAGCAGGACCGCCGCGACATAGCCGACCTGGTAGGCGGCGAAGACCCAGCCCATCTCAGTCGCCGACGCCGCCCACTCCTCGCGCAGCAGCGGCAGCGCCGTCGCCACGACGTTCGACGGCAGCAGCGCCAACGCGAGGACTGGTCCGAGCAGCCAGGTGGTGCGAGCCATCGCCAGCAGTCTAAAGCATCGTGCCGGCGTGCGGCCCCGATCGAGCGTGATGCGCCCCTACATCTAACGGCGCCCGCCAGCCTATGAACCACACCCAGTGGAGCGTGAGCATGGAAGGACGAGAGTGCGTTCGGCTACTCTCGTCCCGCCACGCTCACGCTCGGCTTACAGGTTGCGGATGACCGAGACGACTTTGCCCTGGACGCGGAGGTGCTCGGGCTCGACGTAGATCGGCAACATCGCGGCGTTGGCGGGCTGAAGACGGACCTGATCGCGCTCACGGTAGAGCCGCTTCAGGGTGGCGACGCCCTCGCCAGAGGCGGCCTGGTCCATCAAGAGGGCCACCACGATGTCGCCATTGTCGGCTGACTCCTGGGGCCGGATGATGACCAGGTCGCCGTCGTCGATCAGGTCCTCGATCATCGACTTACCCTTGACCTGAAGGGCGTAGCAGCCGTCCGGAACGGTGCCGGAGGTGAACTCGAGGTAGTCCTCGTGACCCTCGATCGCCTCGATCGGCTCACCAGCGGCGATGCGGCCCTTGATCGGCACGCGGATCAGGCGCGGGCGGGCAGCGGCCTTGCGAGGGATCAGGCCCAGGCCGCGGGAGACCTCACGGTCGCGGCGGATGTGGCCCTCCCGCTCGAGGACGCGCAGGTTGTAGTCGACCACCGAGGTCGAGCTGATGCTGGCGGCCTGGCCGATCTCGCGGATGCTCGGCGGGTAACCGTGCTCGACGGTATGCCGCTCGATGAAGTCCATGATTCGACGCTGCCGGTCCGATAACTTGCGCATATTGGTGCCTCGTGCCCCGCTGCTACCCACAGCATCCCTCCTACTTAGAACAGCCGTTCTAACGCATTCTATCAGCCGATTGCCGGGCTGTCAATAGCCGGTGTCTGAGAGGGTCTGACTCGTTTCCGTGGTTGCGGCCGAAAACGGTGGCGACGGGGCGTTCATAGAGCGATGGAGGTGATCGAGATGGGTCTCGGAGACGGTCAGAAGGCTACCGACATGCGGAGGCGAGAGCGGTTTCTGGACGCGGCGAGCATCGCGGTGTTGTTGGCCGTCCTCGTCGGCTGGATCCTGCTGGCGCTGTACTTGACGCGGGCTGGGACTTGACAGGCTGCCCTCGAGCGGCGTTTAGAGGGGCTCGCTGGTGACGTTGTCGTCGCCGAGCAGGGCGCGGAGGTCCCGCTCGAGCTCGGGGGTGTGGCGCGTGCGGCAGTCGGGGGCGCTGACCTTCCAACGGCCGTCCGGTCGGACGAGCACGACCTCGTAGGGGGAGTCGCCCTCTCGGTCGAGGAGGTGCTGAAGCTGCTCGAGCTGCTTGGTATCGGCCACGTCGTCCCCCGTCCGCCGCACGTCGAGGCGGAGGCGGGTTGGGACCCCGGCGGCGCGGGGGTCATTGCCGTGCTTCTGCCCGTTCGTGGCGGCCTTGCCGTGGCCATTCGCTGGGCCGCTGCCGTTGCGCGGGGCGGTAGGCATCCAGGCCACGCCGGTGAGGGCCGCTGGGCGGGTGGCGTCGGCCGCGGGCGGCGAAGCAGGCACGGGGGCGCCTTCCGGCTGGGACCACTCCTCGGCCGAGTCGGCGATGACCTGGCCGCGGTCGTCGCGGGTGTCGAGCTTGCCCTGGACGATCAGGACGGCGTCTTCGCGCCAGACCTCTGGCCTCTGGGCGTAGGTGCGGGGGAAGGCGACGACCTCGACGCTCCCGTGGAGGTCCTCGAGCTGGGCGACGACCATCGTCTCGCCGCGCTTGGTGGTGATCCGTCGGACCGCGCTGACAACACCGCCCAGGGTGATCGGCTCGCCAGCCAGCTCGGGGCCGAGCTGGCTGGTGTCGGTCGTCAGGCGGTCGACGAGCCAGCGGGCGGCCTCCTGGAAGGGGTGGTCGGAGAGATAGAGCCCGAGGGCCTCCTTCTCCCAGGCCAGCTTCTCGCGCTGACCGACCGCGGCGACGCTCGGAAGGGCCATCGCCAGGGGAGTCAGGCCTTCCGCCCCGACATCCTCCCCACCCAGGTCGAAGAGGCTAGTCTGGCCGACGCCGGCCGCTTTCTGACGCTGCTGGCCGGCCGACATGCACCCGTCGATGCCGGCCAGGAGGCGCTCACGGGGGCCGAACTCGTCCATCGCCCCGCACTTGACGAGGCTCTCGACGACCCGCTTGTGGACCGTGCGCAGGTCCACTCGTCCGCACAGATCTTCAAGTGAGCAGAAGGGGCCGCCGCGCTCGCGCTCACGGATCAGGCTCTCGACGGCCCCCTCGCCGACGTTCTTGACCGCCGTCAGCCCGTAGCGGATGCCCAATCTGAATTCCATCGGCCCGCTCGCCAGCCGTTCGACCGTAAATCGGGTCTGGCTGTGGTTGACGTCTGGCTGTAGCAGGGGGATGCCGAGCCGCCGACACTCGCCGATCGTCGAGACGACTCGATCGGTCTTGAGGGCGTCGGTCGTCAGGACCGCCGCCATCCACTCGACCGGATAGTTGGCCTTGAGGTACGCCGTCTGGTAGGCCAGGAAGGCGTAGCAGTGGGCGTGGGCGGAGTTGAACGCGTAACCGGCGAACGGCTCGATATACTCCCAGAGCTTCGCGGCGGTCGCCACGTCGTAACCGCGCGACCGCGCCCCCTCGAGGAACCGGGCCTGCTCGCTGCGCATGACCTCGGGATCCTTCTTGCCCATCGCGCGGCGGAGGATGTCGGCCTGACCGAGGGTGTAGCCGGCGACCTTCTGGACAATCTGGAGGACCTGGTCCTGGTAGACGATGATCCCGTAGGTGTCCTGGAGCAGCTCTTCCAGTGAGGGATGAGGGTACTCGACGGTCTGGCGGCCCTCTTTGCGGGCGATGTAGGTGGGGATGTGGGCCATCGGACCGGGGCGGTAGAGGGCGACCATCGCGGCCAGGTGGCGAACAGTCTGAGGCTTGAGCTCCTTGACGTAGCGGGTCATCCCGCTACCTTCCAATTGAAAGATCGAGTGGGTCTCGCCGCGGGAGAGCTTCTCGAAGGTCAGCGGGTCCTCGAGCGGGAGCTTCTGGAGATCGATCTTCTCGCCGCGGGTCTCCTCGATCAGACGGACCGCCTTTTCGAGCATGGTCAGGTTCGAGAGGCCCAGGAAGTCCATCTTGAGCAGGCCGATGCTCTCGAGCGACTTCTGGGGGTACTGGGTCATCACCATGCTCTCGTTCTTGGCGATCCGCTGGAGCGGGGTGTGCTGGAGTAGCGGGTCCGCCGCGACGACGACACCGGCGGCGTGGGTCGAGGCGTGTCGGGCGATACCCTCGACCGACCTGGCGGCGTCGAGCAGGCGGCGGACAGAGGGCTCGCTGTCGTAAAGCTGCTTGAGCTCCTTGACCTGCTCGAGCGAGCGGTCGATCGTCATGCCGACTGGGATGGTCGGGATCAGCTTGGCGACGCGGTCGACCTCGTTGATCGGGTAGCTGAGGACGCGGCCGACATCGCGCAGGGCGGCCCGCGCCAGGAGCCGCCCGAAGGTGACCATCTGGGCGACCCGCTCGCGACCGTAGCGCTCGATGCAATAGCTGATGACCTCGTCGCGGCGGTCGTCGGCGAAGTCCATGTCGACGTCGGGCATCTGGATCCGCTCGGGGTTGAGGAAGCGCTCGAAGGTCAGCCCATACTCGACCGGGTCGACGTCGGCGATGCCGAGCAGATACAGGATGATGCTGCCGGCCGCCGAGCCGCGCGGGCCGCAGGCGATGCCGCGTCCGCGGGCCCAGGCGACGAAGTCCCAGACGAAGAGGATGTAGGCCGAGAAGCCGGTCGTCTGGACGACCCCCAGCTCGTACTCGAGGCGGTCGCGGATCTCCTGGGTCGCGGTGGGGTAGCGCTGGGGGAGCCGTTCGCGACAGGCGCGGGCCAGGTAGCCGTCGGCGTCCTCACCGGCTGGGATCACGTGGTCGAGGGGCGGGAAGCTCAGGCGCCCGAAGACGAGATCGAGGTTGCACCGCTCGGCGATGGCGAGGGTGTTGGCGACGGCCTGGGGGACCTCGGCGAACAGGCGAGCCATCTCGTCGAGGCTCTTGAGGTAGAACTCGTGCGGCTCCATCCGCATCCGCTTGGGGTCTTCAAGGGTCGAGTTGGTCTGGACGCAGAGGAGCAGGTCCTGGGCGACGCCCTGCTCCTTGGTGGTGTAGTGGTTGTCGTTGGTGCAGACGACCGGAATGTCGAGCTCGCTGGAGATCCGGAGGAGCTCGGGGGTCACGATCTTGTCTTCCTTCAGGCCGTGCTCCTGGAGCTCGATGTAGTAGCGGTCGCCGAAGACCTCGCGGTACCAGGCGGCGGCCGCGCGCGCCGCGGCCGGGTTCTCCTTGAGGATCGGGGCGGCGACCTCGCCGCCGAGGCAGGCCGAGAGGGCGATCAGCCCCCCGTTGCGCTCGGCGAGCAGGTCGCGGTCGATCCTGGGCTTGTAGTAGTAGCCCTCGAGATTGGACTGGGTGACGAGGTACAGAAGATTGCGGTAGCCCTGATCGTCCTGGGCGAGCAGGATCAGGTGGGCGTAGTCGCGCTCCTGATTGCCGCGCGCGGTCATCTTGCCGGGGGCCACGTACGCTTCTAGCCCGACGATCGGCTTGACGCCGGCCCCCTTGCAGGCCTCGTAGAACTCGATTGCCCCATACATGTTGCCGTGGTCGGTGAGGGCGAGCGAGCGCATCCCAAGCTGAGCGGCCTGCTTGACGAGTGGCTTCACCCGTGAGTACCCGTCGAGCAGTGAATACTCGGAGTGAACGTGCAGGTGGGCGAAGTCGGCCACGGCGCCTCCGTCGGGGATCAGGGATCAGGGGCCAGGGATTGAGGAGCTACCGACAATCTTAGGGCCCCCGGCCGCCGGACGGAAGGGGTGTGACCCGTCTGTGACGCAGTGACGGTGGGTGGCGCGGTCTGCCACGCCGGGCAGCTTACACCCCCTTCCGCGGAGTACGCACAATCCGCGGAATTGGCCTGGTAGCGCGCCGGCACGGCCGAGCCAGGGCGCCGCTACAGCCGAGCCTGTCTGGCGTCGATCAGGTCGGAAAAGTCGGCCCAGTCGGAGAAGAGGAGGTCGGCCTCGCTGGTGATCGCGCCGTCGTCGTCCCCATTCGGCAGGTAACGGGCGGCGTAGAGGCCGGCCGCGCGGGCGCCCTTGACGTCCAGATCCTCGATGTCGCCGACGTGGAGGGACTCGGCGGGGCGGGTGCCGAGCTGGTCGAGGGTGTGGTGGAAGATGCGTGGGTCGGGCTTGAGATAGCCGAACTCGTTCGAGAAGGTCAGGACGCGGAAGTGGCGCGCCAGGCCGTGGCGCTCGAGGACCTGGCGGAGGACACGGCCGCCGGTATAGCCGGTGTTGCAGATCAGGCCGAGTCGGTAGCGGCCGGCCAGGCGGTCGATCGCGTCGGCGACGCCGTCCAGGAGTGGTGGCAGGAACTCGAGGGTCAAGTCCTCATAGGCGGCCTCGACGGCGCTGAAGGGGACCGACTCGGGCGGGAAGCCGAGCTCGCGCATCAGCCCCTCCCAGCGCCCGGGCGGCCCGACATCGCGGAAGTCGCGGGCGATCGCCGCCTCGGTGATCCGCGCGGCGGCGCGGAACCCAGCCCTGAGCTGGTCGAGCGAGCAGGCGTGGCCGGCGCTGCAGATCGCGGCCAGGAGCATCTCCCGCCGTCGTTCGATCTTGCCCTCGGGGTCGCGCAGATAGAGGATCGTCCCCCAGAGATCGAGGGTGACGGCGCGTAGTGGCGCCCACGGTTCGGGCATGGGCTGTCCCTACACGCGGCCGCGGAAGGTGTCGCAGGCGCCGATGTCGCCGGTCTGGTAGCCGGCCGCGAACCAGTACTGGCGCTGCTGGGAGGAGCCGTGGGTCCAGGATTCGGGGTTGACGCGGCCCTGGAGGCGCTTCTGGATGCGGTCGTCGCCGACAGCGGCGGCGGCGTCGAGCCCGGCGGCGATGTCGGCGTCGGTGAGGGTGGTGAGATAGCCGGTCTGGGTGGCGTTGCTGGCCCAGACGCCGGCGTAACAGTCGGCCTGGAGCTCGAGGCGGACGGCGGCGCTCTGGGGGCCGGCGCGGTCACGGCCGAGGCGCTCGAGGGTGCCCTCGAGGTCCTGGATGTGGTGGCCGTACTCGTGGGCTAGGACGTAAGCCTGGGCGAATGGGCCGCCCCGAGCGCCAAACTTGGTCTGAAGCTCGTCGAAAAAGCCCAGGTCGATGAAGACGGCGTCCTCGTTGGGGCAGTAGAAGGGCCCGACATCGGAGGAGGCCAGGCCGCAGCCGGACTGGGTGGCGCCGCTGAAAAAGATTGTCTTGGCCGGTTGGTACTGCGCGCCGCGGCGGGCGAACTCGTCGGTCCAGTACTTCTGGATGCTGTTGACGAAGCCGACGATGCGGCAGTCCTCACGGACGTTGGCCTGGGCCCCGACCTGGCACTCCCTGGCCAGGTTGCTGGACTGGGCCGGATTTGGATCAACCCTTTCGTTGGCCAGGTTCTCGAGCGGGCCGCCGGGCACGGGGCCGGTGGTGGCGTCACCGTAGGGGTTCACACCGAGTAGCAGCGAGAGCAGTAGGACCACGAGGCCAAGCCCGCCGCCGCCGACGACGAGCCCACCGCCACCGCGCATGACGCCGCCCCCGCGACCGCGCCGATCCTCGACCTGTGACGGATCCAGCCGAGCATTCTCGTTGAACATGAGCCCTGCCCCCCTGTTGACGCTCCGCCGTGGGCGGTGGTCGAGTCGTCTCCCAGCGGCGTCCGCGGGAACGATCATCAGCGAGGAACGACGCACGAGGCGTGCCACATCGCGGGCACCGCGGCGATCAGCCGCGCGGCGGTCGGGGTGCGGGAACCACGCAGTACAGGCCCTGGGCTTCGACGCGGAGGGTGCGGTTGAAGCGGCTTCGGAAGTTCTCCAGCGCAATGATGTAGCTGAGCTCGACGATTTCGGCCTCGGCGTAGTGCTCGCGTAGGCGGGCGAAAAGCTCGTCGGAGACGTCGTGGGGGAGGGCGCTGGCGGCTTCGGCCAGCTCGAGCGCCACCCGCTCGGCGGGACTGAACAGATCGCTGGCGCGGAAGTCGGCCAGCACTTCGATCTTCTCGGGGCTCGCCCCTGCTTCGCTGCCGCCGGCAGCGTTGATGTCCATTCAGAATGGGCAGCCGACGAGGGCGGCGACGCGCACGTTGATCAGGAGGCGGAGCTGTTCAGGGATCAGTCCCGCCCTGGCCACGGCCTGCCCGAGCTGCTTGGCGGCGACGGCGATGGTCGGCCGATAGGCCGCCACGGCCGTGCTGTTGAGGATCTGACCGAAGGCTTTCAGGTCGGCGTCGAAGAGGGGCGCGGCATCGGCCGAGGCGCTGTCTCGGTCGAGCGGTGGGATTCTGGGCATGGCCCTTCCTTAATCAGACCGACGCGGCCGGCCGGTTCGCCACAACTATGAGACTGTCCTTTCATCTTGTCAAGGGTGCGGGAGCGGCGATCGTGGACCACACGGGTCAGCGGTGAAGGGGCGGGGCTATGATCGGCGTGTGTGGTCGCGACCCGAGTCCTCCCGTGGTCGGCGCCCCCTGATGGGGGACCGTCAGCTCGGTGGGCTGCTGGTGCTGGCGCTGATGTCGGTCGGGTTCGGGGCGCTCTCGCCGGCGCTGGCTAAGATTCAGGCCGAGTTCGGCCTGCTCGCCCTGGCCGGACTGCTCGCGCCCACGGGCGGCCGTGAGGCTCGTGGCTAACCGGATGTGGAGGTCGGCCCATGCGCTCGCGGCGACGCGGGGCGCCAGGCTCGCGCGACGTTGCCGGGGCCGATGTGGGACCGTATCCTCTCCGGGAGTCAGGTTCGGATGATGGAGGGGCACCCGATGACGTCCGAGGACAGCGAGCGGGGGACGTTCACCTACAGCAACCCTACCGTGGTCCATTGGGGGCCGCGCTGTCTGACGGAGCGGCTGGATGGTGAGCTGCGGCGCCTGGGGGCGCGGCGGGCGTTCGTGGTCACGACGCGGAGCGTGGCCCGCGATCCGGTGCTGATCGAAAGCCTGGAGGTGCAGCTCGGGGATCGGCTGGTCGGGTGCTTTGCCGGCATTGGCCAGCACGCGCCGGCCCTGTCCGTCGCCGAGGCGGCAGTGGCGGCCCGCGAGGCGCGGCCGGATGTCCTGCTGTCGTTCGGCGGCGGGAGTCCGATCGACGCGGCCAAGGCCATCGCCTTTGCGCTGGCGACCGATCTGGACCTGGCCGACCCATCCGCGCCGGCGCGGGCGGCCGAGATCTCGACGATCGGACGGCCGGTCTTGCCACACCTGGCGGTCCCGACGACCCTCTCAGCGGCCGAGATGTCGGGTTCGGCTGGCTTCAGCGCCGTCGAGACTCGAGAGAAGGTGGGGCTGCGCGCTCCTGAGCTCCTTCCGGCGGCGGTCTTCTACGACGCCGAGCTGAGCCTCCAGACGCCCGCGGAGCTGTGGCTCTCGACGGGCATTCGGGCGGTCGATCACGCCGTCGAGGGGATCCTGAGCCGGGGGGAGCATCCGTTCCAGGACACGATGGCGCTCGAGGCGCTCCGACGGCTCCAATCGAGCCTGCTGGCGACGCG
>JACCZL010000580.1 GCA_013695975.1 Chloroflexota bacterium | reverse complement strand
CGTGAGCTGCCCGTAGCTCGGCCTCGAGTTGCTGAAACCTCGTGGCATCATCCATGAGACCCCTCGGATGGCAGCGTCGCTGCGACGACCAGGGTGCTGGGTGGCTGCGCCAGGATAGCATGCCCCTGAACCCAAGTCCTGTGACCCCTGTCACACGATGTCTCTGGGAACCGCCTCGGACCAACCAGCCATCCGAAAAACGGCCTTTTTGGGGGGGCGGATCTTCGAGCTGGGCCGCCTCGGGGCTACTTGATGCCGACCACCATCGAGTCCGGACCCACTAGGTGCTCGACTCGCGTCTCGCGGAACCCCGCCTGGTGCATCCAGGCGCACGCCTCGGCGCCGGTGTAGTCCCGGCCGGCCGGTGTCTCGATGAGCATGTTGAGGCTCATCAGCAGCCCGAAAGCGCTCTGACGACGCTCGTCGTCGATCAGTGCCTCGTATGCGATGAGTGCGCCTCCGGTCGGCAGCGCGTCATAGGCCTTGCCGATCAGCATCTGCTTCTCGTCGTCGCTCCAGTCGTGGAGGATATGCCCCATGATCAGTACGTCCGCCCGCGGCAGCGCGTCGGTGAAAAAGTTACCGGGGTAGAAGTGCAGGCGGTCAGCGAGATCGAACGATGTCACGTACTCCTCAAAGATGGGGCCGACGCGCGGCAGGTCGAATCCACCGCCCGCGAGATGCGGGTGCGCCAGGGCGATCTGCACTGGCAGCCCGCCCTGGGCGGTTCCGATGTCGATGAAGGACCGGTAGTCACCCCAGGTAAAGGTGCGGGCGATAGCCTGGGCCGCGCCGAGGCTGATCCCGGTCATCGCCGCGAGGAATTGTCGGAGCCGGGCCGGGTCGTCGTAGAGCACCGAGAAGAAGTCCCCGCCCGTCTTGGCCTCGTTCTGCGGGATCCCGGTCCGCAGCCCCTCCGTCAGCGTCCCCCAGAATCCGTACAGTCGGGCGTCGGCCATCTCCAGGAGCCCACCGACGTACGAGGGCTTGGCCCGGTCGAGGAAGAGGTCCGCCTCCGGCGTGTTGAGGTAGCGATCACCATCCCGCTGCAACATCCCGAGAGCCACCAGCGAATCGAAGAAGTCTCGCGCGCTGCGGGAGTGGAGCCCCAAACGCTCACGCAACGCCTCGGCATCGAGCGGGCCGTTCGCCAATTCCGAGAACAGGCCCAGGCTGACGGCGCTCAGCAATGTCTTCGACCCCCAGAATGCCAGGCCCAACTGCAGGATCGGCTCCGGTGTTACAGGCTGGTTCATGATCGCGCTTCCTTCCGGATCCTATTTCCGACTCGCCCTTCACTCCGCCATCACTATGGGACGCCTTGCGCCTTTCGTCAACGGGAACGCAAGAGCGGTGAGCAGTCCCCGTCCCACAAACGGCGGTTTGTGAGACATACCGCCGGGGTAGTAGCGCGTCCCCTCCTTCCAGAGTAAAGCGGTGTCCCGCAATCCTGTCCTATATTCATCGTCTCATACTTGTGCAGTGTAACGAGTTGTGAGACAGTCGGCCCATGCTTATTGGCTATGCTCGCGTCTCCACCCGAATCTCTCCTGGACCCATTATCGGGCGTTGCTCCGGGTCGATCGGCCGGAGGCCAGGTCCTTCTACGAGATCGAGGCCGTTCGCAACACCTGGTCGGCCCGCGAGTTGGAGCGAGAGATCAACAGCCTGCGTTTCGACCGGTTGGCGCGATCCCGCGACAAAAAGGGCTTGTTGCGCCTCGCCACCCGAGGGCAGGAGGTTGCGCGCCCGACAGACATCTTCAAGGATCCGTCATCATCGAGCTCCTCGGCCTCCCAGAGTCGCCGCGCCTGGTCGAGTCAGCGCTCGAGCAGGCGTTGATCGACAACCTGCAGGCATTCCTGCTGGAGCAATTGGCGACCGAGATCCGACGTAAACTGCGACAACTTGGCCAGTCGGCCCCGAAACCGAAGACGCGGACCCGGAAGTCATGAACCGCCACGTCAACGCCCAATCTGAGCAACCAGAATCCGAGCGGCCCGCCCAGCGCTCGTACAAGGCGCGGTGCCGCTGGCTGAAGGGAGGCACTCCAGTATGGATCTGCAGCTCCGCGACACCGTCGCCATGGTCGTCGGCGCCACCGGCGGGATCGGCAGCGCCGTGGCCGAGGCGTTCGCCGCGGAAGGGGGCCAGCTTGCGCTCGTCGGCCGCGACCAGACGAAGCTGGCGAAGCTCGCCGGTGATCTGGGGCGCTACGATGTAAACCGTGCGACGATGACCTGCGACCTGCTCGACGAGGCTCAGCCCGAGGTCTGCGTCCGCCAGGCCGAGGAACGCTTCGGCCGCGTCGACATCCTGGCCGTGTGCGCTGGCAACGCCAGGCGCGGCGGGCTCGCCGACGTGACCGACGCCGACTTCGAGAGCACGTTGCAGGTCAAGCTGATGGGGCCGGTCCGCCTGGTCCGCGCGGTCCTGCCCGGCATGCGCGAGCGCCGCTTCGGCCGGATCGTCCTGATCGGAGGCCTGAATGGCCGGAACCCGACCGGCCAGGCCGTGGTCGGCGGGGCCGTGAACGCCGGCATGGCCAACTTCGCCCGCCAGATCGCCAAAGCGACCGCGGCGGACGGGATCACCGTCAACGTGGTCGATCCGCACCACACCCGTACCGCCCGCTGGGAGCAGCGTCTCGACGAGCTGCAGCGCCGCCACGGCATCAGCCGCGGGGACGCCCACACCCGCGCCGCGGCCCACCTGCCGATCGGTCGTCCGGTCGAGCCGCGCGAGATCGCCGACCTCGTCCTGTTCTTGTCCTCCCCCCGCACCGGGGCCATCAACGGGGCCATCATCCCCGTCGACGGCGGCTCCACCGACGGACTCTATTAGCATCCCGCCTCACTCGAGCGCGACGTCTCCGGTGTACTCGAGCACGTAGATCCCGCCGCGGGCGCGATCGGCCGCGTAGATAATCTGTCGGTCGTCGACGAAGACGTCGCTGATCCGACAGCCGCGCTGGCCCGCCGGAGTTTCGGGCAGGAAGGCAGCGATCTCCTCTGGTCGGAAGGGGTCGCGGATGTCGTAGATGCGTAGGCCCGCGCTAAACCAGGTTGCCACGATTGTCTGCTGCAGCTTCGCGCTGCCCGGCTCCGGGTCGTTCTCGTGGACGTTGTGGGCCCCGATCCGGCCGCCGGCCTGGTGCAGCTCTCGGAAGTCCCGCGGCGTCGGAGCCGTGGCGATGGTGACCGGGTTCCTCTCCTCGCGGACATCGACCATCCAGAGCAGCTTTGGCCAGTCGGCCCCCTCGTCGCCGGTCGCCTCGTCGGCGACCACCAGCAGCCCCCGCTCGAACAGCGGCAAGACGGTGTGGGTGAAGCCGGGGAACGGCGGATGGTAATCGACCCGACTGACCAACTGAGGCCGGCCGACGTCCGAGACGTCGAGAATGATGATCCCGCCGTCGATGTAGCCGAGGTAGGCTCGATCGGGGCGCTCCGGAAAGCACAGGACGTTGTGGGGCCGGTAGCCGAAGTCGTAGTGCGGGGCGTGGCGAACCAGCGGGCCTTCGGGATCGCCCTTGCGCTGGCCGGGGATCCACCAGCGGCCCACCTCGCGTGGGTTGGCGCGGTCCGCCAGGTCCACGATCATGTAGAACTGGTGGTCGCGTGGGTTGCTCGGCTCGAAGTCGGCTGCGCCGGTCGAGCAGTGGACGTAGCGTCCGTCCATGAAGGACACGAAGTGGACGCCCTGCGAGTGCGGCCCCGAGGTGTCGAAGTACGACACCTCCCGCGGGCTGACCGGGTCGGCCAGGTCGTAGACCTGGAACCCGGCCGGTTGCTGGCCTGGCCGCGTGACCTGGTTCGCCAGCAGCAGGGTGTCACCATGCAGGGCGAGCGAGTTTCCCCGGACCTCCCCGTGTGGCACCGGTACTTGCCGGAGTAGCTCGGGCCGCGCTGGCTCGGTCACGTCGAGGATCGAGAACGCGATCGGCGGGTTCTCGTGCGCGACGTAGAACAGCCGCCGGCCGTCGGGCGTGATCTTCATCGCCAGGCCCTCGCCGGCGTTGGGCGCCCCGCCCAGGTCGTTGTGCCCGATCAGTCGCAGGTTGTGCTCGATCCGAACCGCTGGCAGCGCCATGGTTTCATCCCTCCAGCGGGTCCAGCGCGTCGCCGAGGATGATCGCCCGGACCGCGACCCATCTCGGCGGCGCGGCGCTGGACCTCGGCATCCGCTTGGGGAGCGCCGGCTCAGAGGCGCTCTACGCGGAGGCTACTCGAAGTCCATTGGCGCGACGGTCAGTGCTTCGAGCCGGCCGCCCTGGACCCGAATCGCCGGCGTCATCCCCGGCCGGTCGAAGTGCTCGAAGGTCGTGAAGCTCGCCATCGGGTGCTCGGGCCCGTCGACGTCGGACCAGGAGATCCACTGGGTGTGGGTGATGCCGCTGATCTCGACCAGCGGCTCCTGGAGGCGCACCCGGCCGGAGATGCGGTAGGTGCCCGGTGCTCCGATCGTCAGCCGCGGGCCAGGCGGTACGGACGCGACCTGGAGATCGGTTGCCCGCTCAGCCACCAGGGCATCCGGGCGACGCTCGGCCGCGACCGGCAGCGCCTCAAAGGCGCCGGCGGCAGCCACGAGTCCGGTCAGCTTCAGGAAGACCCGTCGATCCATCATTCCTCCAAAACGTCCGGCAACCGCACTCCGCGAGGTCCACGATCTCTCGGAGCCCGCTCGAAAAAGTCGACGCCTCTCTCGTACCCTTCTACCATACTCTCCGCGAGCCGCCAATAGTTCACCCGAACGTCGAGGGCTCGGCTCACCACCAGGAGGACAGTGTGTGGAACACGTTCAGGACGGACGCCGAGGGAGGCATGATCGCCAGGGTTTCGTGGATCGCCGGCGGTGGTGGCGACCAAATCCATGCGTACATCGCCCAACCCGACGGCCCTGGACCGTACCCGGGCGTCGTGTTGATGCACCATCCACCGGGCTGGGATGACTTCTACCGGGAGTTCTCCCGCCGCTTCGCGGAGCACGGGTACATCGCGATCTGCCCGAACCTGTTCGAACGATTCGGCCACGGCACGCCGGACGATGTCGCCGCCAGGGTACGCAGCGAGGGTGGCGTCGCCGACGACAGCGTGGTCGCCGATGCCGAGGCCGCTCTGGCCTGGGTGAAAGGCACAGCCCACCAGCAATGGCAAGGTCGGGGTCATTGGGACCTGTGGGGGCGGACGGCACGCGGTACTGGTCGCCTCGCGCGTGCAGGGCTTCGGCGCCGTCGCGGACCTCTGGGGTGGTGGTGTCGTCGCTTCCCCGGAGCAGCTCACCGAAAAGCGGCCGGTGGCGCCGATCGACCTGACGCCGAACCTGAGCGCGCCCCTCATCGGCCTGTTCGGCAACGAGGACACAGGGCCAAGCCCGGCCCAGGTGGATCAGC
>JACCZL010000574.1 GCA_013695975.1 Chloroflexota bacterium | reverse complement strand
CATCGACTGAGAGAGGTCTGAGGTCCCGATGTTGAGCACGTCCAGGCCGTCGACCCGGGCGATCGCCTCGATGTTGTCGACCGCCGCGACGCTTTCGATCATCGCCAGCACCATCGTCTCGCGGTTGGCGTGGGCAACGTAGTCGGGTTGCGAGATCGCCCCGTAGCCGGACGCACGGACGCCGGCCAGACCCCGTTCGCCCATCGGATGGTACTTGACCGCCTGGACGGCTGCCCTGGCGTCCTGCGCGGTGTCGATATGGGGCACCAGGACCCCGGCCAGTCCGGTGTCCATGAACCGGAGGATCACCTCGGGCCGATTGACCGGTACCCGAGCCAGCGGGGTGAGCCCGATGTTCTCCGCCGCCAGGACACCGACCTCGACCGACTCGGGCGAGATCGGGCCATGCTCGCCGTCGAACAACACCCAATCAAAGCCAACCCGTCCGAGATACTCGACCACCGCGGGATGAACGAACATCGCCGCGCATCCCACGACGGCCTTGCCGTCACGGAGCTTGGCCTTGGTGCTGTTCTTGCCCAGCATGAGCCCTCTCCTCCAAGCGTGTTGATGGGGATCCCCTCAGCGCGCGGCCACCAGGATTCCATCGGCCGCGGGCTTGTCTGACGCACGGTAGCGGTTGTAGATGAGCTCCTGAAAGGCGACGATCTCCCTTCGTTGCCGGCCTTGGTCCCAGCCTAGCTCATCGCCGACCTCCCGAGCGACCGTCTCGAGGCAATCCAGCGCCTGACACGAGGCCAGCCCGACGGGGACCCGTCGAAGCAAGACGTCGGCAAGGGTAACCGCTCCCTCCGCCGTGATAGCCTGACGGACCTGGGCCTTGATGGCCGGCGGCCCATGCGAGCAGAGTGGGAACGCAAGCCTCGGCTCTCGTTCGGCCAGCGACACGACCTCCCGAGCACGAGACCCGTAAAGGTGGACGAGGTGGCGGGTCTGAAGCTCGGTCAGACCGAGCTGTCGAGCCCGTGGCCAGAGCCGCGTCAGCACGTCGTCCGGTCGGACGTCGCCGCCGGGCAATGGCGCCCAGGCGGTGCGCGAGGGCGCCCCCCAGCCCAGCCGCTGCACGACCAGGTCGCTCACCTCCTCGGCGATCGCGCGGTAGGCCGTGATCTTGCCGCCCAGGACCGAGATGAGGCCATTGGGGCCAGCACGGTCGGCGTGGTCGCGAATGGCGTGCTTGCGGGAGACCCGACCTGCCTTGACGCCCTCCTTGCGAACCAGCGCGCGCACACCGGCCATCCCATAGTGGATCGGGACGTGGGCCGCCTCGGGGAACGTCCGCGCGGTCTCCCGCACCAGGTAGTCGACATCGGGCGGCTCGACGCGGACGCCCGACGGGTCGTCGTCAAAATCGGTGTCGGTGGTGCCTACCAGGGAGTAGCCGAACCAGGGCACGACGAAAAACACGCGAGCGTCGCTGTGGGCGATCGAGAGGACGGCGTTCCTGCTGAGCATCGGCATGACCAGGTGCGCGCCCTTGGTCGTCCGCAACAAAGGCTCCGGCGGGCCCAGGTCACCCAGGCTCCGATCCAGCCAGGGGCCGGTCGCGTTCACCGTCAGACGAGCGCGAACGATCTCCCGCTGGCCGCTCGCCGTGTCCACGGCCACAGCTCCGACGACATGGTCGTCCTCCCGCGCAAACCGCTCGACGGCGACGTAGTTGGCGAGCAGGCCACCGTGATCGGAAGCGTCGAGGGCGTTGGCAAGGGCGAGCCGCTCCGGGAATTCGACCTGCGCATCGTAGTACCGGGCCGCGCCTTGAAGCCCGTCCGGATTCAGGCCCGGCTCCTCGCGCAAGGTTTCGGTGCGCGACAGCGCGCGGTGCCAGGGCAGGCTCTTGTCATAGGAAAGGAGATCGTAGAGCGCCATCCCGATCCTCAGCCGATCGCGCTTCCAGGCCGGCCAGCGATAGGTCGGGACGAGGAAGGGGAGGGGGCGGACGAGATGCGGCGCGATCCGCAGCAGGATCTCTCGCTCCTGCATGTCCGACCGGACCAGGCCGAAGTCGAGCAGCTCCAAGTAGCGCAGGCCGCCATGGACCAGCCGTGTCGATCGAGAAGTGGTCCCAGAGGCGAAGTCTTCGCGCTCGAGCAGCCCGACCCGCAGGCCTCGAAGGGCGGCGTCGCGGGCGATCCCGCAGCCGACGATCCCTCCGCCAACCACCAGCAGATCGAGGTCCGCCTCCGCGAGCTGCTGTAGGCTTGCCCGTCTCATGGCTGGGAGTGTAGCAAATGGTGTCGCCGCACCTCGGTAGGGGCGCCCGGGTCGCCGGCGTGGCAGAATGTCGATGCTTGGTCTGGCTCGGAGGCAGCGTGGCATGCGGCG
>JACCZL010000720.1 GCA_013695975.1 Chloroflexota bacterium | reverse complement strand
GCGACACCCAGCGCGTGGGATCGGTGGGCTGTTCTCGGCGAAGCCACGCGGCGATCTGCTCGGGAGACCAGTCCTCCTCCAGTCGGCCCCGCACATCGGCAAGCAGCGCCGGGTTCGATGCGAGCCGAGACGGTTTGGGGCGACGCCCCCGATCCCACGCGGCAGCTTCCGCGGCCGCGTCACGGTACGCGTCACGGCCACCGTTACGGGCGATCTCGCGCGAAACCGTTCGACGCCGAACGGCCGATCAACGCCGCGATCGCGCGCGCTGACAAGCCCGCGGCAATGCCACGGGAGACTTCCTCCCGCTCGGTCGCCGTCAGATGACGGACGCATCTGCGCCGCGGTGTCGGGCGCACGCCGCCGCTTCGTGCGAGGAACGCTCGCACGCTCGACGGGTGGCAGCGTAGAGCACGACCGATGAGCCTGCTCGACTCACCCCGCCGCCACCTGATCCACAGCTCGTCCTCCTGCTCCGTTGTGAAGCCCACGCACACCTCCAGTCATCATCCTGTCCAACGGGTGGTGCGTTGATCGGTTGAGACCGCCAGTTGAGGCGAGGAAGGTGACGGCGGCGGCGGCCAGCGTCACGTCGGCCGGGATTGGCAGGACTTGTGCCTTAGGGACCTCGGCGCGGAGGCCCTCCGCGGCCGCCTCGAGGACGTCGGCGCGACGCCCGCGGATTGCCACCCGCGCGCCCTCGCGCAACAGATCGAGGGCGACGGCGCGCCCGATGCCCTCACTTGCGCCGCTGACCAGCGCGACGCGCCCGCGTAGTCCTAGGTCCATGATCGAAGCTCCTGCGCCGCTCAGTCGGGTGTGGCCGCGAGCGGATGCTGAGGGTTGAAGGTGGCCAGGAAGCCGCCGTCGACGAAGAGGGTGTGGCCGGTGATGTAGGCCGACTCGTCGGAGGCGAGGAAGATGGCTGGTCCGACGAGGTCTTCGGCCACGCCGACGCGGCCCATCGGGATGCGTCTGGCTTCGGCTTCCAGGGCGCCAGGGGGGTCGAGGCGGTCGCGGTTGATGTTGGTTCGGGTGGTGCCGGGGCCGATGGCGTTGACCCGGATCTTGTGGGGTGCCAGGGAGACGGCCATCGAGCGGGTGAGCATCTGGACGCCGCCCTTGCTGGCGCAGTAGGGCGCGGTGTTTGAGGCGGCGACCTCGGCGTTGACCGAGGCGAAGTTGACGATCGCCCCGCCGCCCAGCGCGGCCATCCGGCGGGCGGCGTAGAGGCCGCAGAGGAAGGTGCCGCGCAGGTTGACGGCGATGATGCGGTCGAAGATCTCCTCGGTCAGGTCGAGGAACTCGGCGCGGTGGATGATGCCGGCGCAGTGGACCAGGATGTCGAGCCGCCCGAAGCGCGCCTCGGCCAGGGCGACCATCGCCCGGACCGACTCGCCGTCCTCGACGTCGACCCGGCACACCTCGGCCCGGCTCCTCTCGTGCTGGGCCAGCTCGGCCGTCTCTCGGGCGGTGGCCTCATCCAGGTCCGCCATCAGCACGTTGGCCCCTTCGGCGAGGTAGCCGAGGGCGATCGTCCGCCCGATCCCACTCCCGGCGCCAGTGACGATCGCCGCCTTGCCTTCCAGTCGTTTCATGGTGCCTCCTCCGAGTTAATGGATCAGTTGACACGCGCATCGGGCTTGGCGCGGGCTCGTGCATGCCAATCAACCCACCAGGACGGTGCTCCGGTGATCCCGGCATGTCATCCGACGCTCATCCGTGGCCGACGACGGGCGGCGCACGCGGGCCGGGCAGCGGGCGCAGGAACTGGCCGTGGGCCGGCGGGGCGACGATCTCGCCATCGCGGAAGACGGTCACGCCGCGGACGAGGGTCTGGATGACGGCGCCGCGGAAGCGATAACCGATGAAGGGGCTGACCGGGTGGCGGGTCTGGAGGAGGTTCGGCTCGAGGGTCCAGGTGCGGGCGAGGTCGACGAGGGCGATGTCGGCGTCGGCGCCGAGCCCCAGATGGCCCTTGCGTGGCCAGAGGCCGACGATGCGGGCCGGGTTCGCGGACGCCATGCGGACCAGGCGGGGGAGCGGCAGGCCGCGGTTGTGGACGCCCTCGTCGAGCAGGAGGGGTAGCATCGTCTGGACGCCGCTGACGCCGCCCCAGGCGAGCCAGATGTCCTGGTCGCCGCGGCTCTTGTCCTCGGGTGGGCAGGGCGAGTGGTCCGAGGCGAAGGAGTCGACCAGCCCCTCGAGGACACAGGCCCAGAGGTCTTCGACGACGTCGCGCGGACGGATCGGTGGGGCGCACTTGGCGTCGGGGCCGATCTCGGCAAAGCGGTCCTCGTCCAGGGTCAGGTAGTGGGGGCAGGTCTCGAGGCTGACCGGCTGCCCGTCGCGGCGGGCCCGCTCGACTGCCCGAGCGCCGTCGCCGATGCTCACGTGGACGAAGTGGATCCGAGCGTTCGGGTCCGCCTGGCGAGCCAGGAGGATGCCGCGCTCGATCGCCTCGAGCTCGGCGACCGGGGGCCGGGACTCGGCGTAGGCGCGCCGATCAATCCGCCCGGCCGCCCGTAGCTGCTCGGCGTAGCCGCGGGTCAGACTATCGTTTTCGGCGTGGAGGTCGAGGACCGTCCCGAGGCGGGCGACCGTCTTCAGCCCCTCGAAGAGGACGTGGTCGGTGGCGTAGGGGTAGTCGTCGGTGCCGGCGTGGCTCATGAACGCCTTGACGCCGACGACGCCGCCGGCGTGGAGGGCGGGGAGCGCCGCGACGTTGTCGTCCACGAGCCCGCCCCAGAAAGCGTAGTCGACGACGGCTTTTCCCGCGACCGTGGTCTGCTTGAGCTCGAGCGCCTCGGCGGTCGTCGTCGGCGGGTGGGAGTTGAGCGGCATCTCGATCACGGTCGTGACCCCGCCGGCCGCGGCGGCGCGGCTGCCGGTCTCGAATCCTTCCCAGTGGGTCCGGCCGGGCTCGTTGAAGTGGACGTGCTGGTCGACCAGCCCCGGTAAGAGGTGGAGCCCCGCCGCGTCGAGCACCTCGGCCGCCGCGACCCGCTCGCCGGGCGCCAGAATGGCGGCGATCCGCCCGTCCCGCACACCGAGATCGGCCGCCCAGACACCTTGCTCGCCAACCAGCGTCCCGCCGCGGATGAGGAGATTGAGCCGCGGGCCGCTTGTCTCGGTCACGGCGCCCATTATGGTATAGAGTCGGCCAGCGATGTCGACGGTCTCTGGCGCCCCCGCGGGCCCCGCGTTGGCGACGCCTCGGGCGGGGGTGGGGCGGACGCTCGGGCGTGGCAGCGTGCTGGCGGTCGGGCTTGCGCTGGGACTGCTCCTGCTGGGGATGCTGGCCGTCCCGCCGCCGCCGTTTACGCCGCTGGCCGGGCGGACGCTCGGGATCCTCGGGTTCGCGGTCGTCCTGTGGGCGACGGGGACCCTCGACGCGACGCTGGTGGCCGTGGTCACGATGGTGCTCTGGCCGCTGGCCGGGGTGATCTCGTTCGACGAGTCGGTGCGCGGCTTCGGCAACCCGGTCGTCTGGCTGCTGATCGGGATCATGCTGATCTCGGCTGCCTTTGCCGCGACCGGGCTCGACCAGCGGATCGCCTATCGTCTGCTTTACCTGGCCCACGGGCGGACTCGGCCGACCGTGTTCTGGACGATCATCACCCTGCTGGTGCTGACGTTCTTGATCCCGACCGGCATCGGCCGGGCCGGGGTGATGCTCCCGATCGCCGAGGGGATGATGCGGGCGGTGCGCCTGGAGCGAGGGTCGAACGTTGGAAAGGCGATCTTCCTGAGCGCGGCGCTGGTCTCGCTCCAGTCGGGCGGGGCGCTGATGACCGGCTCGGCCGCGACCCTTTACGCGGCTGGGGTCTTCGAGGAGTTGGCCGGGCATCGCTGGACCTACGCGAGTTGGCTGGTGGTGGCGCTGCCGTCAGTCTTCCTGGTGTCGTTGCTGGTCTGCCCGCTGCTGCTGCGGCTGTTCCCGCCGGAGCTGGACGTGCTGGAGGGGGGGCGCGAGTACCTGCGGCGGGAAATGGCCGCCCAGGGGCCGATGACCGCCGCCGAGTGGAAGGTCGCGGTCCTGTTTGGCGTGATGGTCGGCGGCTGGGCGACGGCCGCCTGGCACGGACTCGAGAACGAGCAGATCTGCCTGCTGGCGATGCTGCCGATGTTCCTGCCGCCCTGGCCAGCGCTCGGCTTCCAGGAAGGGCTGCGACGAGTCTCCTGGAGCACGGTGGTCCTGTTCGGGGCCAGCATCTCGCTGGCGGTCGCGCTGGACCGTTCCCAGGTTACCGGCGCGCTGGTCGGTCGGGTTGAGGGGCTGGCGATGCGGGAGTGGCCGCCGATCCTGATCGGGCTGGTCACGATGGTGGTGGTGGCCGGGCTGCGGCTGGGCTTTCCAAACACGATCGGGATGATTGCGACGGTCCTGCCGGCCTCGATCGTCGCCGCCACGACGCTGGGGCTGAACCCGGTCTGGCTGGGCCTGCTGGCGATCCACAGCAGCCAGATCCTGATCGTGCCGGTCCAGTCGCCGACGTCGATGACGCTCTACTCGGCCGGCTACTTCGACGTGGGCGAGATGGTGCGGAGCGGCCTCGTGATGGCCGCGATCCTGATCGTCGTGACGCTGCTGTTCGCCCAGTTCTACTGGCCGCTGGTGGGGGTACCGGCACGATAGTGACCACGCCGGAGGGGCGCGATTCATCGCGTCCCTACGGGAGCCAAGGAGTCGAAGCAGATGGGAGCAACCGAGCGGATCGCGGCGTTTGTGGTCGAGGGGCGGTATGAGGGGATTCCTGAGGAGGCACGCGAGCGCGGGAAGACGTACATGCTCGACGCGCTGGCCGTGATGCTGGCGGGGGCCACGGAAGAGGGGACCCGGATCGTCCACGGCTGGGTGCGGGAGATGGGGGGGCGCGAGGACGCCGAGGTGGCCGGCGGTGGGTTCCGCGCGCCGGCGGCGCTGGCGGCGTTCGCCAACGGGGCGGCGGGGCACGCCCTCGACTACGATGACACGATCCTCTTTACCTCGAACGCGGCGGTCTATGGGGTCCGGCTCCACCCGAGCGTCCCGACGCTCGCGGCCGCGCTGGCGGTGGCCGAGCAGGTTGGGGCGAGCGGGCGCGACCTGCTGGCGGCCTTTGTCTACGGCTTCGAGGTCACCTGTCGGGTGGCCGACGCGACCGACCGCGAGCACTACCGCCGCGGCTACCACCCGACCGGCGTGATCGGTCCGCTCGGGGCGGCGGCGGGGGCCGGGCGCCTGCTCGGGCTGGACCGTTCGGGCTTGCGGCGGGCACTCGGCGTCGCGGCGACGAGTGGCGGCGGGCTGCGCGAAAACTACGGGACGATGACCAAGCCGTTCCACGCCGGGCGGGCGGCCGAGAGCGGCGTCGTCGCGGCCCAACTGGCGGCGCGCGGCTTCACGGCGTCTGAAAACGTCCTCGAAGGCGAGCGGGGGCTGTTCCGCGCGGTTGCCGGCGGCTTTGACGAGGGCCGTCTGCTCGATCGTCTTGGCGATCCCTTCTACGTCGTCCGTCCCGGCGCGGCGATCAAGCCGTACCCGACCGGCTCGCTGACCCACCCGGCCCTCGACGCCGTCTTCGAGCTGATCGAGGAGCACGACCTCGAGGCCGACCAGGTCGAGCGGGTGGAGGTCGGGAGCAACTCGAACCTGTTCGGCTCGCTGATCCACGCGGATGCCAAGACCGGGCTCGAGGCCAAGTTCAGCATTCCGGCCTGCGTCGCGCTGGCGTTCGTCGAGCGACGGGTCGGGATCGCCCAGCTCCAGGACCGGGTGGTGGCGCGGCCGGAGGTGCGGGCGTTGATGCCTCGCGTCCGCCTCTACGTCCACCCGGAGATCGAGGCGTTGGGCTTCGATCAGCCGCGGGCGATCGTCGAGGTCCACGTCCGCGACGGGCGGGTCCTCAGCCGCCGCGCCGACGTCGCCCAGGGCACCGCCGAGAAGCCGATGACCCGCGCCCAGCTCCACGAAAAGGCCCGCGACTGCGCCGGCCTGGTCATGCCCGCCCGCCAGGCTGAGGCGCTGATCGCGACCGTCGAGCATCTGGAGGACGAGCCGGACACGAGCCGCCTGGTCGGGCTGCTGCGACCGATGAATGCTGAAGCCTCACCTGGAGATTAGGTAGAGAGCGGAGGCGGCATCATGCAGCCTCCGAATCGATCCTGCCTGTCGATTGGAGAGGAGAGATGGCAAGAAGGGGGGCGGGACCGGGATTTCAGAGCAGTGGACAGAGGCGTGGCTGAGCAACACTTCAGAGGGGAGCGGCTAGCCGCTCCCCTCCCCCAGCCCTGCTGCGCTGGAGAAAGGTCGCAGCCTGGCACCCTTCAGCATGGTGGGTAGTACGGGGAGTCTGGGCTGAAGTCGTACACTGAAGACATGCCTTCTTGACACGGTTTTGTCTCGTCTTCCGCACCTGCTGACCCGCGCCACTGTCGCGCGATTGGAACACTGTCACTGGAGGATCCGTTCGCAGTAGGTGGGGATTCCGCCAGAAGGCGGCCCGTGATAATCTCCTATTCCCGATTCTGAAGTGGCTGTGATCGGAACTTGTAGATAGGACAATCGATGAAGATCGCGCTGGTCTCGCCGTACGATTACCCCTATCCGGGCGGGGTGACCGAGCACGTCCGCAACCTGGCGGAGCAGTTTCGGTCCCGCGGCCACGAGGTCCACGTGATCGCGCCGTCGTCGTCGGACCGGGCCAGTCTCGAGGCGATGCCGTGGGTCCATCGGGTCGGGCGGGTCGTCCCGGTGTCCGCGAACGGCTCGGTCGCCCGCCTGAACCCGCCCATGCAGGGCTACCTCCAGGTCAAGCGGCTCCTGGCCTACCAGTCGTTCGACATCGTCCATCTGCACGAGCCGATGATGCCATCCCTGCCGCTGACCGTCCTGCGCCACTCCCAGGCGATCAACATCGGGACCTTCCACGCCTACGGGCGGACGAATCTCCGCTACTTCTACACCAAGCCGATGCTCCGGCCGCAGTTCAAGAAGCTCCACGGGCGCATCGCAGTCTCGCGCCCGGCCCGTGACTTCGTGGCCCAGCACTTTCCGGCCGACTATCGGATCATCCCAAACGGGATCGAGTACACACGCTTCGCCACCGCCCGCATGCCGATCGAGCCGGCCGACGAGCGGCTCGACGTCCTGTTCGTCGGGCGGCTCGAGAAGCGCAAGGGCCTGCGTTACCTGCTGCGGGCCTGGCCGCGGGTCCGACTCGAGCGTCCCGAAGCGCGCTTGTTCGTCGTCGGCGGCGGGCGGGGGCTCGAGAGCTACCGTCGCTGGGCCCACCGCCAGGGCTGGTCGGACGTCGTCTTCACCGGCCACGTCTCGCCCGACGAGCTGGTGCGTCGCTATCAGGCCGCGGCCGTGTTCTGCGCGCCGTCGACCGGCCAGGAGAGCTTCGGCATCGTGCTGCTCGAGGCGATGGCCGCCGGCCGCCCGCTGGTCGCCTCACAAATCCCCGGCTACGCCGAAGTCATGACCGATGGGCGCGAGGGGCTGCTGGTCCCGCCCGAAGACGCGCAGGCGCTCGCCGCGGCGCTGATCCGCCTGCTCGGGGATGCCGACCTGCGCCGCCGGTTGGGCGCGCGGGGTCGCGAGACGGCCCGCGCCTACGACTGGCCCCTCGTCGCCGATCGAGTCCTGGCCTATTATCATGAGACACTCGACGTCCAGATGAGCATCGCCGACGCGGGTCAGGCTCGGTTTGGCCGCGTGCGTCGAGCGGCGTCAGGAGTCGCGCACCTGCTGGCGCGCTAAAGGCCGATGGTGATCTGGATCAAGGGCGTCAAGCTCGGGCTCCGCGAGGCGGTCCAGCCGCTGGCGCTGTTCCTGGCACGGGCCGGCATCCAGGCCAACTGGCTGACCTACACCGGCTTCGTGCTCAACCTCGGCGTCGCCGCCCTCGTGATCGAGGGTTGGCTGAGCCTGGCCGGCGTCGTCTTCCTGCTCGTCAACGCGCTCGACTTCCTGGACGGGGCCGTCGCGCGGGCGGCCGGCACGGCTGGCCGCTACGGGGCCTTCCTGGACTCCGTCCTCGACCGCTATTCCGAGGCCGTCGTCTTCGTCGGCCTGCTGATCTGGTTTGCCCGGCTGGGCGACACCCCCGCGCTGACCGCGACCGCCCTGGCCTTGATCGGGTCGTTCATGGTCAGCTACTGCCGCGCGCGGGCCGAAGGGCTCGGGCTGGACTGCGAGGTCGGCCTCCTCCAGCGGCCCGAGCGGATCGTGATCCTCGGGATCGGCATGATTGCCCCCGACTACCTCCTGACGCCCGTGCTGATCCTGCTGGCCGTCCTGACCAACCTCACCGCCGCCCAGCGCATGCACCACGTCGGCAAGCTCTTCGAGACCCGCGACCGCCAGAGGTAGTGGACAGAATGGGCGCCTTCGATGTAACTCGATCGTGCTGATCAGCCGACGTCTTGTATGGCTTGCGTGGTTTCCTAATTTCCGTGTAAGCGTTCAGGTCCCCCGTCGGCCGAGATGAAGGCGCGGACGTCCTGAGCGTCGTCGCAGGCCGGGTCAGGTGGAGGCGACCGGCACGAGGGAGGGCGGTGACAGGCCGAGATGGGCGGCGGTGATGGTCGCGACCAGGAAGTCGAGCAGCCCGCGGCCCTGCTGCTTGCCGGTGGCCGCGACGGTCAGCAGGCGCTCGACGAAGCGGCTGCCCTCCTCGCGCTGGGTGCCGAAGCTGCCCGTGCGCCAGAGGACGGCCGGGCGGAGCGCCCGCTCAGCGGCATTGTTGGTCGGCTCGACGCCGTCGACCTGGGTGAAAGTCCAGAGCGCGGGCCAGCACTCGAGCAGATTGCCGCACAGCGCCCCGGCCACCACCGCATGCGGTGAGGCGAGCCCGGCTTCGAGCGCCTGGCGCAGCTCGGCTTGGAGCGGGGCCAGCTCGGCCTGGAGCGTCGGCCGATCGCTCGTCCCAGCTC
>JACCZL010000563.1 GCA_013695975.1 Chloroflexota bacterium | reverse complement strand
GCCTCGGACAGGCCTGCGCTGTCCATCGGTACCCTCCGCGAGCGTCCCGGGCGCTTCTTCGCCCCCGCTCGCCGTGGGGGTACCATTTTCTGTCACCCTCCTGCCCTCACATTAGTGAGGCGCACCCCCCTCGGAAGGCTCTTGGCCCCAGTCGGCTTTGCGGAACCCTGTCGGACGTTTGATTGACGATCGCCGCGATGGCACCAGCCCGCCGCGGGTAGATCGCGAGGCGGGCTCCCGGCCATCGCACGGCGAGTCTGAGATCATCGACATACTGGACGGCGGGGGTTCCGATGATCCACTGCCCCTCCGCCGCTACGCGCTGTGCCAGGTGCAGGAACAAGGCATCGTCGCGGGTACCCAATGTGCGTCCCTGATAGGTCAGCCCACGATGCCGTCTCGGGACAGCCAACATTCTCGTATCGAACGGCGCTGTCGCCATCCGCTCGAGAATATGCCCGATTTCGTCCTCCGTCGCCGCCCGGCCGGTGCCGATCAGCTCGCGGATGAGCCGGTCGGTCGGGTGCTGGCTGAGGTTAGCGCTGGAGGAGATCGAAGACCTCAGTCGGGTCAGCCGGACGGGCGAGGGCGGCGAGCTCGGGGGCGTGCTCCCGTAGCGCGAGGTACATCTCCCAGGCGACCCGGCGGTAGGAGAAGTGGCCGGCTGGCGCGGTCCGCAGCTCGGCCATGTAGATCGCCTGAGCGGCGTCCATCTTGAAGAGCGCCCTGGCCAGGGTCGCCATCGGGAGCAGGTACGGCGCGGCCAGGGGGGCGTCGGCGGATAGCTCGCGCACCCGCGTCAGGCCATCGGCGAGGGCCCAATCGTAGCGCTCACCCAACCCGGTCTGGAGCGCACGCTTGGCGACCTCAGCGCCGAACGCCCGCGGGAAGACGTCGGCGGCCGGCTCGACGCCGTGGTCGGGCGTCGGCTCCTGGATCACCTGGACGCAGCGGCGGTGACGGTGGAGGTCGCGGAAGGAGCCGTAGTCCATCAAGATGTCGAACTTGAGCTGGTAGCCGACCTGCAGCTCGCGCAGGAGCTCGTCGTGCCGCCCACGCCGCGCCACGGCCAGGTCGAGCACCTCCCGCTTGCGCCGCTCGGGCATCGCCCGCACGGCGGCCTGGACCTGGCGGTAGCTGTGGCCGACGGGATCGGCGCGATAGAGCAGCGTCGCGACGGCCTCGTCGAACGGCGACTCGTCGTCGGCCAGCTCGACCGCCCGCCCAACATCCGGTGGGCCGAGCAACCGCGGCGCCTCGCCAGCCAGACTCTCCAGCTCGCGCCGCGTCTCGATCAGGTAGGGGCTCGGCTGAGTGTACTTGACCAGCGTCGGCGCGGCGCGGACCGGTTCGCCACCGTTGCGGTAGGGCTCCTCGGCCGGCTCGAGGCAGGCCCGACGGAGGGCCTCGCCGATCCGTTGGACCTCGGGAAGCGGGTCCGAGAGCAGGCGGCTGATCTGGCGCTCGAGCACACGGGCGCTGGTGATCTGCCCGAGGCTGGTGATCGTCGCCAGCGGCAGGAGCCCACGCGAGACGTCGAAGGCCCGCGCCCGCAGGGTCCGCTCGAAGCCCTTCGGGTCCAGCTCGGCCGGCCGCGGCACGACCTCCACCAGCAGCCCGAGCAGATCGGCCGTCAGCCCGTCGTAGGCGGTGAAGAGGGCGTCGCCAGCCTCGCGATAGCGCGCGGCCACCTCCCCTTCCAGCTCCGGCGGCGTGAAGTAGCCGGTCTTCTTGAACGGCTGGTAGCGCGTCGACCGCTCCTGCCCATCCCAGAGCGGCTCGTCGACGACCCGCACCGCCGCCAGGATCGAGACGTCCTCGACCGCCAGCACCAGGTGGGCCAGATCGGCGATCGAGCGGTGCCCATACTGGAAATAGAAGGTATCAAGGAACTGCTCGGCCCGCTGCGTCGACAGCTCGCCGATACTCTCGAGCATCGACTGAGCCGAGCGGCTGTACTTCGCCATAGCGTACGCCTGGATCTCAGGCGGCACCCCGACGACGGCGTAGACCTTCACGTTAGGCTGACCTCGCTGGCGGGTTCCTCCGATTGTAGTGAGTTGGAGGAGCAGGGTTGACGGAGCGCACATAGCAATGTCATCACGGATCGCGAGCCTTCGTCCGCCAGTGCTTCGCTATACTGGGAACCCGACGGCCGAGTCCGCCGTGCGATCGGAGTACAGATGCTGACATTCCAGGTCCAGGGGACGGGGGAGACGCTCTCGATCCAGCCTCGCCGCGTCTTGATGGCGGGCTACACCGGCCGCGACCAGGCGGCCGTTCAGCGGCACATCGACGAGCTGCGCGAGCACGGCGTGCCGGCCCCGACGCGGGTGCCGATCCTCTTTCCGGCCACCGTCGACCGCCTGACGATGGCGGACGAGATCGAGGTGCTCGGCGACCAGACGAGCGGCGAGGCCGAGTTCGTCCTGATCTACCACCAGGGCCGGGTCTACGTGGCGGCCGGGAGTGATCAGACCGACCGCGAGCTGGAGAAGCACAGCATCACCTTCGCCAAGCAGGCCTGCCCGAACGTCCTCTCGCGCGACGTCTGGCCGTACGCCGAGGTCCGCGAGGGCTGGGACGGGATCGTCCTGCGCGCCCTGACCCGACCACGCCAGCGCGAGGACGCCTCGACCGAGCGCCGCTACCAGCAAGGGACGCTGGCCGAGATGCTCCGACCCGAAGCCCTCGAGGCGCTCGTGCAGGAGCGGGTCGGCGGCGAGATGGACGGGACGATACTCTACAGCGGGACGATCCCGATCGCCGACGGGCAGGGCTTCGCCTTCGGGGGCGCCTTCACCGCCGAGCTCGAGGACCCCGCCACCGGTCGGACCCTCCGCTGCGCGTACCGTACCCGAGAAATCCCCCTGACCGACGATGGCTGACGAGGCCGAATCGAAGCCGATCGGGTCACCCGAACGAGCGCGGGGCGGCTGAGCGGGCGCCGATGCCGATTGTCGACGTCCACGTCCACACGGCCTACACCGAGCAGACCCCCGAGTCGTTCGCGGCCTACATGGCCGCCCACATTTCGGGCGACCTGGACGCCTTCGTCAAGGAGTTCCGCCGACCGGAGCGCTTCCTCGAGCTGATGGACAACAACGGTGTCGACTACGCCTGCGTCCTGGCCGAGATCGTGCCGGTCACGTCTGGCATCGCCACCAACGAACTCGTCCGCGACTTCTGCCGAGCCAGCCCGCGGCTGATCCCGGTCTGCAGCGTGAACCCGTACATCCACCACGAGCCGGCCCGGCTGCTCGAGCGACTCGTCCGCGAGGAGGGCTTCCGCGGTCTCAAGCTCTACCCGACCTACGCCTCCTTCTACCCGAACGACCGCCGCCTCTACCCGGTCTACGCCGTGGCCGAGGAGCTAGGCATCCCGGTCCAGGTCCACACCGGCTCGTCAGTCTTCCGCGGCTCGCGCCTGAAGTACGGCGACCCCCTGTTCTTGGACGACGTCGCCGTCGACTTTCCGAGCCTCCAGATCCTGGTCACCCACGGCGGCCGCCCCTTCTGGTACGACCACGCCCAGGCCCTCTGCCGCCTCCACCCCAACGTCTACGTCGACATCGCCGGCCTCCCCCCGCGTAAGCTGCCCGAGTACTTCCCCGACCTCCCCCGCCTGGCCCATAAGTTCGTCTTCGGCTCCGACTGGCCCGGCCTGCCCGGCACCGTGGCCGACAACATCGCCGCGATCCGGGCGCTGCCAGTCTCGGAGGAGGGGAAGGCGGCGATCCTCGGCGAGACGGCGATGCGCCTGTTCAGGATCGAGCCGACGTAGCGGCGCATGTCCGAGCTGTCTTCGATCATGAAGCACCTGGAACAACAAGCCAGAGCGTTGGAACGGCAAGCCGACGGGTAGGTGAGGAAGGCCGATTCCTTCCGTAGGGAGGGTCGAGATGACGACATCGTCCTGGTCCCTCTCTGGCTGGGGCTGCCTCGGCCGTCCTGACGTTGGTGAAGCCGTTCAGTAGTGGTAGCGGGCCTGGAGGAGGTCGATGCGGTCGTCGCCGACGAGGTAGACGATGCGGTGCTCCTGAGTGAGGCGGCGGGACCAAGCGCCCGCCAGACGGTGCTTCAATGGCTCGGGCTTGCCGATGCCAAGGGAGGGGTCATGCACGATCGCCTCGATCAAGTCGAAGGCGCGAAGGGCGATACTTCGGTCCGTTGCGACCCAGTCACGCAGGTCTTCGCGGAACTCGGGTTGGAAGACGGTCTCGCGCCTCACGCGGTCGCCGGGGACCTCGGGTCCGATCGCGGGCACCCTAGTCCTCGCGGTCGACCCCCAGCTCGCGGCGCAGGGCAGCAACCGACTCAGGCGCCACCGTCCGCTCCCTGGCGCGGTTCAACGCCGTCAACAGACGCTCGGCGTTCTTCGGCGAGCTCAGCAGATGCGCCGTCTCCTGCAGGCCGGCGAGCTCCGAGGCGGAGATAAGCACCACGTCCTCGGCGCCAGCCAGGGGCGGGTCTTCCTGCCGAACGGTGTGAGCTGGACTGCACTGTTCCCGTTCTCGGCGCTTTGGTCGTTGCACCGCTACCGCGACCGGCGTATCCTCCGAACGGACGTTCTGACCGGCGCCATCGGCGCCGAGCACGAGGAGGGGGAGCAATGGCAGCCACACCGACCCGCGAGGGCTTTCGCACCGTCACGCCGTACCTGATCGTTCGGGGAGCAGCCGAGCTGATCGACTTCCTGAAGCAGGCGTTTGGGGCGACGGAGACCCTCCGCACCCCGACTCCGGGCGGCCGCATCCATGCCGAGGTCAAGCTCGGCGACTCGATGGTGATGATGGGCGACGCCTCCCCCGAGTGGGAACCAATGCCCGGCTCGATCTACCTCTACCTGGCCGACACGGACGCCGTCTACCAGCGGGCCCTCCAGGCGGGCGCCACGACGCTGATGGAGCCGTCAGACCAGGACTACGGGGACCGCATGGCGGGCGTGAAGGACCCGTTCGGCAACGTCTGGTGGATCGCCACGCACAAGGAAGACACATAGGTGAGGCAGTCCGTTACAATCGCCCTATGGCACGCTCACGACGCGAGCGAGACAGGTACGACGGGCTGAACATCCTGATCATGGGGCGCGGCGACGTCGAGTTCGGGGTCCCCAAGGACTGGACGGCCGAGATGAATACGTCCGGTCAATTCACCTCCATGAAGCTGAAGGACCCGGGCGACAACTGCCTGCTCGAGGCTTCCTACCTCCAACTGCCAGAGCTCGTGCCACACGCGCCGAACGTGGCCGAGCGGCTGCGCTGGGTCCTCCCCAAAGACGCCGCCCCGCCGGAACAGACCCCGATCATCAGCTACACGCGGGGGCGGACGGAGATCGCCTGGGTCGATTACTCCTACGAGGAGGACGACACCGAGCGGAACGAGCGCCGCGTCGCCCATCAGCGCTGGCTGATCGCGGCCAACAAGCTCTTCCAGGCACTGATCACCGTCGCCTACTGGGAGGACGACGCCGCCTGGGTCGTGCCGATCTGGAACCGCGCCCTCGAGACGCTGAGGCTGGGCGACGGGACCCGGCTCAAGAGTCCCTGGGATCACTGGTCCCTGCGCCGCGACTGACCCCCGGAAGTGAGGCAGGCCCACCCCCGCCACCCCTTGACAGGGGGTGAGGCGCAGGCCATAGTAGCGCCCGACCGGTCGCGGGTTCCGGTTCCCGTTGCGTCGACCATGGCCCGCTTCGACCGTCGGGGCAGGCCGCGGATGGGGGAGGCAGAAGCATGGGGCGCACGCAGCTCACGATGGACGTCCGAGGCGAGGGCTGGCGAGAGA
>JACCZL010000717.1 GCA_013695975.1 Chloroflexota bacterium | reverse complement strand
TGCCCGTGCGGCACCACCGGGTAGCTGAAGCCGATCACGTAGATCCCCTCGTCGAGCAGCTCCCGCGCCAGCTCCGCCGCCAGGCGGGCCTCGCCCAGCATGATCGGCACGATCGGATGGTCGCCCGGCCTGATCTCGAAGCCCGCCCGGGACATGCGCTCGCGGAAGTCGCGCGCGTTGGCCATCAGGCGATCCCGTGGCTCGGTCGTGCCTGAGAGGAGGTCCAGCACCGCGAGGCTTGCCCCCACAATTGACGGCGCGAGCGTATTCGAGAAGAGGTAGGGCCGCGCCCGCTGCCGCAGCAGCTCGACGATCTCCCGGCGGGCGGCGACGAACCCGCCTGACGCGCCGCCCAGGGCCTTGCCGAGCGTAGAGGTGATCAGGTCCACCTGGCCGATGACCCCGAACTTATCGGGGGTCCCGCGGCCCGTGTCGCCGACGAACCCGGACGCATGCGAGTCATCCACCATCACCAGCGCGTCGTAGCGGTTGGCCAGGCTACAGATCGCGTCGAGCCTCGCGTAGTCCCCATCCATCGAGAAGACGCCGTCCGTCACGACCAGCCGAAGCCGGGCCGACTGGGTGGCGCGCAGCTCCCGCTCGAGCTCTGCCATATCCGAGTGGGCGTAGCGGTGGCGCGCGGCCTTGCAGAGCCGGATCCCGTCGATGATCGAGGCATGGTTGAGTGCGTCCGAGATGACCGCGTCTTCCTCGCTGAGCAGCGCCTCGAACACGCCGCCATTGGCGTCGAAGCAGGAGCCGAACAGGATCGTGTCCTCGAATCCAAAGAAGGCGGCCAGCTTCCGTTCGAGCGTGCGATGCTGATCTTGCGTCCCGCAGATGAAGCGGACGCTCGACATCCCATAGCCGCGGTCGTCGAGCGCCCTCCGCGCCGCCGCGAGCACCCTCGGGTCGCCGGACAGCCCCAGGTAGTTGTTGGCGCAGAAGTTGAGCACCTCGCGGCCGTCCACTCGCACCTGGACGCCCTGCGCCGAGGCGATGAGCCGCTCCTCCTTCCAGGTACCCATCGCCCGGATCTCCTCGAGCTCTGAGCGGAACACGTCGCGCGCTTTGCCAAACATCGCTTACTCCCTCCTTCCACGTCGCTCTCCGATCCCTCGGGGGAAATTCACGGAGCATGTCGGAGAGTGTGAACCATCTGAGGCTACATGCTCAGCGGCCGTGGGGGTGCCGAACGTGGCGTTGAGCGTGGGCCCGAGGGCAGAATCCCCGGAGTACCACCGCATCCCCGCACGCGAGGCCGCCATGAAGATCGCCGACTGGTCCTGTTCGCTCGTCGAGGTTCCGACCCATAGCCGGCTCGACACCAGCTACGGCAGCGCCGAGGCGGTCCGACCGCACGTGATCGCGCGGCTGGTCGACGACTCCGGTCGAGTCGGTCTGGGCGAGGCATCGCCGCTGCCCTTCTTCACCGGCGAGACGGCCGCGTCGATCAAGCTCCAGCTCGAGCAGCTCTTCCTGCCCGCGCTGGTCGGCCGTGACCCGCGCGACCACGACGAGATCATGGCCGTCCTCGACCACCTGCTGCCCGAGAACCGGAGCGCCAAGTGCGCCGTCGACATGGCGCTCTACGACCTGCGCGGCCACGTCCTCGGCCAACCGGTCTACCACCAGCTCGGCGGCCTGCGCCGGCCCGACGGCTTCCGCGTGACCCGCGCGATCGGGCTCCTGTCCCTCGAAGAGACGGTCCGGATGGCGGAGCACTGGGTCGAGCGCGGCTTCCACACCCTCAAGCTCAAGATTGGCCCCGATCCGGATGGCGACGTCGAGCGGATTCGGGCGGTCCGCCGAGCCGTGCCGTCCGACGTGCGGCTGCGGATCGACGCCAACGGCGGCTACGACGTCCCGACCGCGGTCCGTGTGCTCGGCGCACTCGCCGACGCGGTCGAGTACTGCGAGCAGCCGATCCCGCCGTGGGACCTGGCCGGCTTACACCAGATCCGGGCCGCGACCGGCGTCCGCATCACCGTCGACGAGAGCGTCCACACCCTGCGCGACCTCCTGCGGGTCGTCGAGGCGCGAGCGGCCGATGCGCTCGTGATCAAGCTGATCAAGTGTGGCGGCCTACGAGCCGCCGAGCACCTGGCCGCCGTGGCCGGGGCGGTCGGGATGCCGGTCGTCGTCGTCAGCCCCTTCGAGACCCACGTCGGCGCCGCGGCCGGCGTCCACCTGGCGCTGACCCTCCGGCCGTCGCCGTTCGCCCAGGAGCTGTCGATCTTCACCGTCGAGCCCCGCGGCCCCCACACCGCATCGGCCATCCAGACCAACGGTGACCGCATCCTGCCGCCGACCGCCCCGGGCCTGGGGGTCACGTTCGAGTAGCACTCTGCCGCGCTGGAAGTGAAGCGGGGCGGCGTGACTTTCCCCCACTCGAAACGGACTGGAGCGCCTCGGGGTAGTCGACGGCCCGCTGAGCGAGCTCCAGCAGGTTAGACAGCTCGAAGGACTGCTCGGGGCGCAGGTTCGGAGTGACGTCTCGACCATGCGCCTCGGCCAGGGCCAGCGCCTCCTCGAAGCGGCCGGTCTCGATCAGGGAGCCGATTCGCTCGAAGTAGTCGTCCGGTGTCATCGCAGCACTGCCTCCCAGGTCCTCCTCAGGCAGCGCGGTCGGCGTAGATCGCGCTTTCGAACTGCTCGAACAGGCGGAGGGCGGTGGCGTCGCAGAAGGGGAGGATCTGGGTCAGGATCAGGCCGGCCAGACGCTTGGTCGGGTCGAGCCAGTAATAGGTGTTGGCGAGGCCGCCCCAGGTCAGGCTGCCGCTGCTCCGCCCCGTCGGGGCGTCCTCCGTGCTGATCATGTTGCCCAATCCCCATTTCTTGACCATGCCGGGGAAGAACTCGGCGTCGTTCGAGTGGGCCGGAATGGCGGTCTTGAGGACGTCAACGGTGAGGTCGCCGA
>JACCZL010000532.1 GCA_013695975.1 Chloroflexota bacterium | reverse complement strand
CCACGCCCACGGTCGAGACCATAATGGCGCAGAGCGCCACCAGCAGGGTCGACGCGAGGATCGTCCAGGATCTCACCGAAGGCGGGATCAAGCTGCACCTCTCGGGCTTCCCTCGGCACAGACGACCGATGGATTGTTGCACCGATGGATTGTTGCACGGGTGACACAGGAGCTGCAAAGTGCGTGCCGATCGCCTGCTGCGTCCAATCGACCGCGCCGGGGTCCGGTTCGTCGCCGAAGCCGGGCGCGGTCGTGGGCCTCACCAGGCCTTCGGTGAGCAGCTAATCGCGGAACCAACTCCCCTGCCGACGCCCGCCTTCGTGGTCACGACGCAGACGAACGCCGAGGTCGCGGGATCGGGGAACCCGATGGGCCTGCCGGTCCACCCACTCCTGATCGCCTTCTGGGCAATGCTGGTCTTCCTCCTAATCGGGATCCTGCTCCGCCAGCTTCGGCAGTAACACCTACCGCGGTACCCACGGCATGGAAACATGGAAATCATTGATCGTGCGTCGCAGGGCACGTAGGCTGTAAACCCGTGCATCGAGTCTTGCTCGTCCTCGTCTGCAGTCTTCTCCTGCTTGGCTGCTCGACCGCGCTGGAGCCATCGGCAGCGGTGGTTCCGAGTGTCGCGCCGACCACTCCAGAGCCCGCGCGACCCATCGTGCAGCCGACGCATGTCCCGACGCCGCCGGTCGTCGCCAATAAGCGCGGCGTCCACCTCCTGCTCGACGACGGTGGCGCGTGCTGGCCGCCGGAGGTCTGGCGCGAGCACGTCGAGTGGGCCGCTCGGCTGGTCGGGCGCGGCGGCTACGTCGTCCAACTGATTCGGTCGGACGACCTTCACCCCGAGGTCTGGCAGCCCTTCTTCGACCTGCTGGCGCGTGAGGGCCTGGTCCCAATCGTCCGCCTGGCGACTCGGAAGAACCCAGAGCGGCAGTGGTGGGAGGCGCCGACCGCGGACGAAGATGGGCGGAGCTACCAGGCCGAGGCCGAGCGTGTCCGCCGCTTCTTCGACCGGATCACGTGGCGGACGGATCGGGTGCTGGTGACTGTCGGCAACGAGCCGAATCGGCCCGACGAGTGGGGTGGCTCGGCCGACCCGGCCGCCTACGCTCGGTACCTCCGCGACGTGACCGGCGCCCTGCGGCGCGTCTCGAGCCTCCGGGTCGACGTCCTCAACGCCGGTCTGGACAGCTACGCGCCGAGCACCGCCGGCCCGAGCAACGTGAGTCTGGACCCCGAGCGCTTCCTCGAGGGGATGGTTGCGGAGGCGCCAGAGGTGTTCGGCATGCTCGACGGCTGGGCGTCGCATGCCTATCCACTCGGGCCGTTCGGCGAGCACCCGACGCGGCAACAGTTCCGGATCGACGACGTCCGCCCAGGGGCCGCTCCGCGACCGACCCCGCCGCCCGGCATGCCCAACCGCGGGATCAATGGGTATGACTGGGAGCTCTGGAAGCTGGCCCGGCTCGGCGTCGATCGGCCGCTGCCGGTCTACGTCACCGAGAGCGGCTGGCGGCACACACGGAGCCAGGCGCCGTGGTCCCGCGACGCGAGGAACGCCGACGTCGAGGACGATCGCCTGGGCCAGTACATCGAGCTGGCCTTCGATGGCCCGAGGCCCGGCGTCGACGAGGAGCTGCCCCAGTCGGCAACGACGCTGACCGGGGGGAGCTACGACGTGACCGGCTGGACCCCCTGGAACCTCGACCCCCGCGTCCGGGCGGTCGCGCTCTTCGCCCTGGCCGGCAGGCCGGACTACTGGGGCCATACCAACCTGCTCCTCCTCGACCCGGTCGGCCGGATCCTGGACGCCTACCCCTTCGCCCGGCGCCTCGCGTCGGTCCGGCCGGGAACCGGCGCCGAGCGCGGTCCCGATGGAGGAGATCGGCGCTGACCTCTCTGGGCGCCCCCGCTCTACGACGGCGAGGGCATCCGGATGCCTCGGACGCAGCAGGCGACCTTGACGCCTGAGCCGCATCACTCGCTTGCAAAATTGTCGGCGATTTGCTAACCTAAGTAGAAGTTTATAAGTTCGTGCGCTCGGGACAAGGGCAGTCCCTTCTAGTGCGCTTCTGCGCCGAGAGCCGGGCCGCTGCGGAAACTTACAACCTTCTACTTAGGTCCGTGGGATACAAGCCGCGCAACGTGGGGCGTTTAAATCTGCCGTCGCGCTGGGCGGAGCGGGCTACGAGCATGGCGCTACTGGGGCCGTCAGCCTGTGGGGCTCGTAGACCTGGGTAAGGGGAGGCATCGACATGCAGCGGTGGACACGCGCTTCCTTGGTGGTCATGCTCGGCCTCGTTCTGGTCGTCGGCTCGACCGTCCCGACGGCCGCTCAGCAGCCGACGCCCGTTGATGTGTTCGTCGGATTTCGCAGCCGGCCGGGGCAGGCCGAGGAGGCGTTGATACGCCAGGCGAGTGGCAGGGTGCGGCACCGGTACACCATCGTCAACGCGATCGCCGCGCGGCTGCCATCTACCGCGCTCCAGGCGCTCCGTAACAACCCGAACGTGACGGTGGTGGAGCCGGACATCGAGGTTCGAGCGATACACATCAATGCCACCGACTCACAGAAGGAAGTGAAGAACGCGTGGGGAGTGGACCGCTTGGACGGCGAGGTGCTCCACACAGCGGGCAAGACGGGCAGCGGCGTCCGCCTCGCCATCGTTGACAGCGGCAGCGGGCCACATCAGGACCTGAACATCGCGTCCGAGAACCGTCTCGGTTGCATCGGTCAGCCGTGCAAGCAGGGTAGCGGGTCTGGCTACGACGACGACAACGGGCACGGGTCGCACGTTGCCGGCAGCGCGGCCGCAAAAGCCGGCAACACGGAGGCGCCGTACGGCGGCGTCGTCGGGATGGCCCCGGGGGCGACGCTGATCTCGCTCAAGGTCCTCGGAGCCGATGGCGGCGGGTCGTACAGCGACGTCGTCGCTGCCCTCGAGTGGCTGGTGAACACTGGTGGCGGCACGCTTGGCGGCACGCTGCAAGTGGCCAATTTCAGCCTCGGCTCGTCGGGCGATCCCGGCGTGACCGTCAAGGCGGCCTTCGATAAGGCGTACAACAATAACATCCTGATCATGGCGGCGGCCGGCAACTCGGGCAACCGGGCCGGTCGAGGCGACAACGTGATCTATCCGGCACGCTACGAGTCCGCGGTCGCCGTGGCCGCGACCGACACGAGCGACAAGCGGCCTAGCTGGTCGAGCACCGGGCCGGCCGTCGACCTTGCCGCGCCGGGGGTGAGCATCTGGTCGACCACCAAGGGTAACGACGGCTACGGGTACATGAGCGGGACCTCGATGGCCACCCCCCACGCCAGTGGTGCCGCCGCGCTCGTCGCCGCGTCGGGCGTTTGCTCGTCGCACACGTGTGTGCGCGAGAGGCTGCTCAGCACTGCCAACAGCCTCGGCCCGGAGAATCATTACGGCCGCGGGCTGGTCGATCCGCTGGAGGCCACCGGCACGGGGAGTCTCGAGACGCACAAGTAGCATGATGGCGCAGCAGGCGACCGCCGCTCCTTCCACCGCTCCGGATGTGAGCGGGTCACCATCGGACGGAGGAAGCGAACGACGATGAGCGGTCTAGTGCGACGGCTAGGCTTGGTTGTGGCTCTAGGAGCACTTGTGACCGCGACCGCGCTGATCGCCGCGGCCGATGAGCCGACTGCTACCCCGTCGCCAGAGTGTGTTGCGGACGAGCTTTTCGTAAAGTTCCGGCCGGGAGCCGATCCCGCCGTCGTCAGCGCGCGATATGGCGGGACGATCAGGTCGGCGATCAGCTTCATCGACGTCTACGTCGTGGCGGTCCCCTACGGGACCGTGGCGCAGAAGGTGGCCGAGTTTGGAGCCGACGCCGAGGTCGAGTACGCCGAGCCCGTTGGAGTCGCGCGCATTCCGGAGTCCCCACCTGGTGAGTCGCCGCCGTGCGGCGGTTCTTGACCGAGCATTCTCGCTCGCCCGTTTCCCGCCCGCTCCTTTCGGCTCGACACTTGAGCGCCGCATGACCGCCTGTCCGAAACGGAGTGCAACGCAACGTGGCCGCAGTTCGTCCGTCTCAAGGAGAGGCGGCACGCAGCGGGCGGTGCGCACCCGGACCTCACCACAGCCTCAGGAGGCATCTTCTTGACCAAGCAACTGACCCGCCGTGAACTGCTCGTTCGTGTCGCCGGCCTGGCCGCCGGTACGGCGACGCTCGCGCTCATCCGGCCGGGTTCGGCGCTCGCCGAGCGGCCGGTCCGTGACGAGG